>NZ_JBFAIU010000176.1:0-15594 GCF_040654855.1 Asanoa sp. NPDC050611 | reverse complement strand
GGTGCTGGTGACGCGGCCCGCGAGGCCGGTGGCGGCGTGGGTGAGGCGGCCAAGCAGGCCGGTGGTGGTGCTGGTGACGCGGCCCGCGAGGCCGGTGGCGGCGTGGGTGAGGCGGCCAAGCAGGCCGGTGGTGGTGCTGGTGACGCGGCCCGCGAGGCCGGCGGTGGTGCCGGTGACACGGCCCGCGAGGCCGGTGATGGTGCGGGTGAGGCCGCGAAGCAGACCGGTGGTGCCGCGGGTGACGCGGCGCAGCAGGCCGGTGGTGCCGCGGGTGAGGCCGGTGGCGACGCCGACCGGTTCGGCGACCTGGTCGGTGAGGGCGCCGGCGACGAGACCCGCGAAGCGGGCGATGAAGCCGCCCGCAGCGGGAAGCAGGTCACCGAGCACGCCGCGGAGGCCGACGTCGGCAATGACGAGAAGCCGGACATCTCCGCGCAGTCGACCGTGGCCAAGGAGCGCGAGCAGAAGAAGCGGCCGCGCCGCAACCAGGGCCTGCCCAGGCGCAAGCCGCGTGAGTGGTAGCGGTTCCGGCTCGCGGCCTGCCGCGATGCCCAGATGGGATGCCTAGATCCGCAGGCGTCCGCACGGACCATTTCCGGTGCGCAGCCTCCGCTTCAGACAGCCCTACTGCGCAACGTGGGCGTTAGTCAGCTCAGCTGCGCGGCCCGCAGCCCAGCTGCTCGGCTTCGCTGCATTCCGGCACGCTGTTCCGCCTGGCGGCCTTGCGCCGCCTTAGCTGGCCGCCTGGCGGCCTCCCCCGTCCGGTAGCCAGGCCGCTTGGCGGCCTAACGCCGCGCGGCTGCGCGCGGATGGCCGTGCGTTATGCGTCGGGTCGGACCGCTCCACGGCGTTGCGCGGTGCGCGGTGGCTGGGACCGCATTGCGGCCCTGTGCGGTGCGCGGTGGCTGGGACCGCTTCGCGGCCCTGTGCGGTGCGCGGTGGCTGGGACCGCTTCGCGGCCCTGTGCGGTGCGCGGTGGCTGGGACCGCATTGCGGCCCTGTGCGGTGCGCGGTGGCTGGGACCGCTTCGCGGCCCTGCGCGGTGCGCGGTAGCTAGCTTCGCCTCGCGGCCCTGCGGGGTGCGGCCTTCTTGGCCGCCTTGGTCGCGGTCTTGGCGGCCTTGACCGGCTCCTCCGCCGGCGACTCCTCGTCCTCTTCTTCGTCCTGCTCGTCGCCCTCGTCGCCGCCCTCGTCCGCGGACTCCGCGGACTCGTCGCCCTCGGCCTCGGCCGTTTCGTCCTTGTCCTGGCCCTCCTCCGACTCCTCGTCGGAGCGGTCGTCCTCCTGGACCACCTCGCCGTCGCGGATCTCGCCGCGCCAGCCCTTCACGTCGTCCGGGTTGAGGATCGTGTCGCGCATGACCTTGCGGACGAAGTGCTTGAGCTCCAGCCGGGCCCGGCGTCCGGGTGCCCGCCACAGGTTGCCGGTCTGTTCGACGAAGCCCTGCGGGTGGTATTCGAGCACCACGAGGATCCGGGTCAGGTCCGGGGTGACCTCGTGGAACGTCACCGTTCCGTCGACCGAGCCCTTGTCGCCCTTGGACGTCCAGACGATCCGCTCGTCGGGCACCTGCTCGGCGATCGTGGACTCCCAGGTGCGGTGCGACCAGAACACCTGGGCCTTCCACTTCATCTTCTCTTCGGACTCCTGCTCGATGTCCTCCACCTTCTTCATGAAGCTGGGGAACGTCTTGAACTCGGTCCACTGGTTGTAGGCAACCGACACCGGCACCCCGACCTCGATCGACTCGACGATGTTGGTCACCTTGAGCTTGTTCTTGCTCTTGCCGTTGTCGCCGCCGCCACCACCGCCGAAGGCCTGCTTGACCTGTTCCTTGCCACCGGTCAACCCGGCGCCCATCACCGCCTTGACCGGGGAGTCGCCCTCCTTGAGGCTCGACAAGCCCTTCGCCAGCGCGGCCTGGCGGGGGCCGCCTTCGCCGCCGGCCTCGGTGAGCCCCTTGGTAATGTCGCCCAGCCGCTCGTTGACGACGGACATGGCACGGTCCATCATCGCGCCGGCCATGTCCTGCAGGCCCGCGACCAGCTTGCCGGTCACCGAACCGCCGCCGTTGCCGTTACCGCTCGCACCCTGGCTCACTTGTCATCCCCTCCGGAATCGCCGGAACCTCCGGAACCCCGCATCGCCGCCGCCCGCTCGGTGAGCCGTTCACCGATCCGGTCGGCGGAGCGGGTGACGATGGTGATCGCGGCCGTCTTGCCGGCGCTGCCGAGCTTCCCGACGACGCCGCGGCTCGGCGGCTTGGCTGCGCCGTCGCCGCCCTGACCCTGGCCGCCCTGCCCGTTGCCGCCCTGGCCGCGCGCGGCCATCCGGCCGCCGGCCGCCGCCGCGCCGAGCATCAGCGCCGCGCGCAGCTTGTGCCGCCGGCCGAGCACGTACCCGACTCCCATTGCGAGCGCAGTGCTCCCACCTGGCTTCATGACGTTTCCTTTCCTCGGGGGACGCCCATTCGTGGCGCTTACCCGCAGGCCGTGCGGCGAAACGCCGCTTACGTCGCGAAGGCAACGTTTGTCGATTGTCGTCGATCTCTGATGCGACGTTAGATTCCTGAGGTGACGCGTACCGCCGTGATCTTCGACCTGTTCAACACGCTCGTTCCGGGCGCCGACACCGAGCGTGACCAGGTGCTGGAGCGGATGGCCGATGTGGTCGGCGTCGATGCCGCCGCCTTCGTCCGCGCCCACCACGAGACGTGGCCGGACCGCCTGGTCCGGTGGGGTGCGGCGGAGACCATCCGGATCCTCGCGGGCCGGCTGGGCGCCAGCCCGGCGCCGGCCGCGGTCGAGCGGGCGGTGACGCTCCGCTGTGAGCTGGGCACGAAGCTGCTCGCGGACGTCACCCCGGCGACGCTCGCGGCCCTGGACGCGTTACGCGCCCGGGGTTTCCGGCTGGCCTTGTGCAGCAACACCTCGGCCGAGACCGCCGACCTGTGGCCGGCGAGCCCGCTGGCCGCGCGGTTCGCGGCGACGGCCTTCTCGCCGCAGGTGGGCGCCGCCAAGCCGGACCCGCGCAGCTATCTGGCGGCCACCGATGCGCTGGGCGTACGCCCGGATCAGTGCTGGTTCGTCGGCGACGGTGCGGACGGCGAGCTGGCCGGGGCGGCGGCGGTCGGCATGGCGGTGATCCGCACGACCGAGTTCCAGGACACCGACCCGACCTGGCCTGGCCGACCCGTCACGGCGCTCAGCGAGCTGGCTGACCGGCTGGGGTGACCAGGTGGTGCAGGAACCGGGACTGGTCCAGCCAGCTCGTGCGCAGCAGCGGCCCGGCGTCGGCCAGCGGTACGAACCGGCACGCGACCGTCAACCCCGTGTCCCAGGCGGCCGGGTCGCCGATCATCGTGTGCGTCCAGGCGTCCCGCGGCTCGTCGGTGACCAGGTGGAAGTAGAGGGCGATGTACGGATGCCCGTTGGTGTAGTGGCCCAGCTCCGTGCCGACCACGCCGGCGTGCCGCAGTGTTCCGGCGATCCCGGTCTCCTCGACCGTCTCGCGGACGGCGCCGTCGTCGGGGCGCTCGCCCGGGTCGACGCCGCCGCCAGGGGCGTGGTGCCCCGCGTCCGGCCGGGTCGGGTAGTTGAAGACCAGCAGCTCGATCCCGGTCGGGCCGGTGCGGGTCACATAGGACGCTGCTCGTACGCGCGGTTGTTTCACCGCTCGGGTCTACCCCGGCGCCGCCGGACAGGGCAATCCGGTTTCCCGGAAGTGGGGCTGGACAGCAACAGTTAACAGTCTTAATAATTGGGCATCCATCGATACGTGGAGGCCCGCAATGCGTCGTACCCGATCGATCGTCATGGGTTTGGTCGCCGTCCTGGCCGCCGCCGGCGGCGCCGTCGCGATCGCCTCGAGCGCCGCCGCGGCCGGGCCGACCGCGACCTTCACCAAGGTGTCCGACTGGGGTTCCGGCTGGGAGGGCCGCTACACCGTCAGCAACGGCGGCACGACCGCGCTCACCTCGTGGGCGGTCGCGTTCGACCTGCCGGCCGGCGCGAACATCACCACGTTCTGGGACGCGGACATGACGCGCTCCGGGCAGCGGTTCACGTTCCGCAACAAGTCCTGGAACGGCAACGTCGCGCCGGGTGCCTCGGTCTCCTTCGGGTTCAACGGGTCCGGCGCCGCGACGCCGAGCAACTGCACGCTCAACGGGGCGTCCTGCGGCGGTGGCGGCCCGACCACACCGCCGACCTCGAACCCGCCGACGTCCAACCCGCCCAACCCGACCGTCCCGGGCGCGCCCGGCTCACCGCGGGTCACCGGCACCACCAGCAGCTCGATCTCGCTCGCCTGGAACGCGCCCACCGGCACCGTCACCGGCTACCGGGTCTACGAGGGCAGCACCCTGCGGGCCACCGTCACCGGGACCAGCGCGACGATCGGCGGGCTCGGCGCCAACACCACGCACACGTACGCCGTCGCCGCGTACAACAGCGTCGGTGAGGGTGCCCGCAGCGCCACCGTGACCGGCACGACCAGCGGCACCACCCCGCCGCCGACCGGGCTGCCGAAGCACGCGCTGATCGGCTACCTGCACGCCAGCTTCGCCAACGGCTCCGGCTACCTGCGGATGGCCGACGTGCCCGCCGACTGGGACATCATCAATTTGGCCTTCGGCGAGCCCACGAGCGTCACGTCCGGCGACATCCGGTTCCAGCTCTGCCCCGCCGGCGAGTGTCCCGGCGTCGAGACCGAGGCGGAGTTCATCGCCGCGATCCGGGCCAAGCAGGCGGCCGGCAAGAAGGTGCTCATCTCGATCGGCGGCCAGAACGGGCAGGTCCAGCTCACCACGACCGCGGCCCGGGACCGGTTCGTCAGCTCGGTCGCCGCCATCATCGACCGGTACGGCCTGGACGGGCTCGACATCGACTTCGAGGGACACTCGCTGTCGCTGAACACGGGCGACACCGACTTCCGCAACCCGACCACACCGGTGATCGTCAACCTCATCTCCGCGGTGCGGACGCTCAAGCAGCGGTACGGCTCCCGCTTCGTGCTCACGATGGCACCGGAGACCTTCTTCGTGCAGCTCGGCTACCAGTACTACGGCTCCGGGCCGTGGGGCGGGCAGGACCCGCGCGCCGGCTCGTACCTGCCGGTCATCCACGCCCTGCGCGACGACATCACCGTGCTGCACGTGCAGGACTACAACTCCGGCCCGATCATGGGTCTGGACAACCAGTACCACAACATGGGCGGCGCGGACTTCCACATCGCGATGACCGACATGCTGCTGGCCGGCTTCCCGGTCGCCGGCAACACGGCCAACGTGTTCCCGCCGTTGCGCGAGGACCAGGTCGCGTTCGGCACGCCGTCGTCGGTCAGCGCCGGCAACGGGTACGTGGCGCCGGCCGGCGTCCAGCAGGCGGTCAACTGCCTGGTGCGCGGCCAGGGCTGCGGTGGCTACACGCCGCGCAGCGGGACGAACCCGAACTTCCGGGGCCTGATGACCTGGTCCATCAACTGGGACCGGTTCTACAACTGGGAGTTCCGCCTCGCTCACGAGCCGTTCCTGAACTCCTTGCCATAGCTAACGAACTCCCAAAGTTCATGTAAGGAGCGTTCAGGTAACACTTGACGTTCTCCGCCCTCCGTGATGTTGGCCGACGGCACGCCAGTCATCAGGAGGACACCACATGGGCCACGGCCATGGGCACCACCACCACCACGACGAGGTGGAGATCAGCGGCAGCGACCTGCCCGCCGCTCTCGACCTGTCGACCCCGGACGAGGAGCTGAGGCCCGAAGACCGGAGCCGCCGCGCGTTCCTGCGCCGCGCCGGTCTCCTCGGTGCCGGTGTAGCCGCCGCGGGTGCGTTCGCCGGCGCTGGTGTCGGCGCCGTTCCCGCCGCCGCGCACGGCAAGGACGACGACAAGCACGACGACAAGGGCAACGGCAACGGCGGCGACTACAAGTGGCTCGCCGGTGACCACCACATCCACACCCACTACAGCGACGACGGCCTGTACCGGGTGATCGACCAGGTCCAGCACGGCCGGGCGTACGGCCTGGACTGGATGGTCATCACCGACCACGGCAGCAACGCGCACGCCAAGATCGGTGTGGACAAGGTCAACCCGGAGATCCTCGCCGCCCGCGAGGCCCTCAAGGACACCCTGGTCTTCCAGGGTCTGGAGTGGAACATCCCGGGCGCCGAGCACGGCACCGTGTTCGTGCACCCCGGCAAGAACGAGCTGTCGGTGCTCAAGCAGTTCGAGAACGACTACGACGCGAGCGTCAACGGCACGGGCGCGTCCAGCCCGGCCAACGAGGCGATGGCCATCGCGGGCCTCAACTTCCTCACCGACGCGGTGCGCCGCAAGAAGGTCGAGCACGCGCTGTTCCTGGCCAACCACCCGGCCCGCAACGGCATCGACTCGCCGCACGAGATCCGTGGTTGGCGCGACGCCGCCCCCGGCATCGCGATCGGCATGGAGGGCGCACCGGGCCACCAGGCCGGCGGCATCTCCAAGGACAACGGCGGCCCCGGCGCGGCCCGTGGCTCGTACGGCAACAGCCCGTCCGCCAACTCCTTCCCGTACCCGCTGGAGAGCTACCGCACCTGGGGTGGCTTCGACTGGTTCACCGCGACCGTCGGTGGCCTCTGGGACAGCCTGCTCGCCGAGGGCAAGCCGTGGTGGATCACCGCGAACTCCGACGCGCACACGGTGTTCCTGGAGACCGCCGTCCGCGGCAACAAGGACTTCAACGAGCTGGGCTACTGGGCCGACCCGGTGCACGGCGGCAAGCCCACCACGACGTACGTGGACTTCTTCCCGGGCTACTACAGCAAGACGCACGTCGGCACGACCGCGGACTCGTACCTCGCGGTGATGGACGGCCTGCGCTTCGGCCGGGTCTGGGTCGACCACGGCGGCCTGCTGGCCGGCCTCGACATGCGGGTCCGCAAGGCCGGTGACCGCTCCGGCGGCACCACGCTGGGCGGCACCATCAGCGTCAAGAAGGGCACCGCGCTGGAGCTGGTCGTCACCGTCGACCTCGCCACGCTGCCCAACTGGGGCCAGTTCGTGCCGAAGCTCGCCCGGGTCGACGTGATCCGCGGCAAGGTGACCGGCAAGGTGGCCGACAAGGACACCTTCTCGACCCCGAACACCCGGGTGGAGAAGTCGTTCGAGGTGGGCACCGGCCCGAAGAAGGTCACCTTCACCTACAACCTCGGTCGCGTCGACCACTCGTACTACGTGCGGGTCCGGGGCACCGACGGCAACCGGACGGCGCCGGGCTACCTCGGTGCCTCGGTCGACCCGACCGGCCCGGCGATCGACGTGCTCGGCAACACCGACCCGTGGACCGACCTCTGGTTCTACACCAACCCCATCTTCGTCGAGGCGCACTGACACCATGACCGTCCACGTCGGATTCGACCGCGGTGACAGCGACGTGCGGGAGGCGGAGCACTGGTTTGCCTCCCGGTTGGGTGAGGCGCGGGACCGCGTCGTCGCCTGCACACACCTGTTGCGCGTGCCGAGCCCTCACGTGGCGTTCAGCATCGCGGTGCCGTCGGGGGTCGAGGTGGACCTGCCACCCGTCCCCGACGGCCTCGTGGCCGCGGCGGCCCTGGCCCGGGAGGAGCACCTCTCGGGCCAGGGCGGCCGGGCGTTCGCCTATCCGGGCAAGGACGCCTGCGTCGGCACGCTGAGCGTCGCGGAGCTGTTGGAGCGCAGCGCGATCGAGCGGGTGACGGTGATGGGCGGCGCGCCGCCGCAGCCGGAAACCCTGATCGAGACGCGCGACCACGTCCGTCCCCTGTGGATGGCCGGCAAGCTGACCCTGGTCACCCTGCCGCACACCGGCGGGCGGATCGCGCCCTTCGAGATGCCCGAAGAGATCCCCTGCTGCGCGCTGCATTAGTGGAGCCGCATCAACCGATCGGTTGACCGGCGGAATCCACCGCGGCCGGGCCCCGCGTCGCCGGCTGGTCGGTGCCCGCCGGGCGTGGCCGTTGAGACCGTTTATGGCATGACAACGGTCATCGAAGTTCAGGAACTACACAAGAGGTACGGCGACAAGATCGCCGTGGACGACGTCTCCTTCCGCGTCGACGAGGGCGAGATCTTCGGAATCCTCGGGTCGAACGGCGCGGGGAAGACCACGACGGTCGAATGCGTCGAAGGGTTGCGCCGGGCCGACCGGGGCACGATCCGGGTGCTCGGGCTCGACCCGGTCCGCGACCGCGCCGAGCTGACGCAGCGGCTGGGCGTCCAGCTGCAGGGCGCCCACCTCCCCGAGAAGCTGAGGGTCGGCGAGGCGCTGGAGCTCTACCGGTCCTTCTACCGCGAGCCGGCCGACCCGGCGACGCTGATGGCGGCGCTCGGGCTCGACAGCATCCGGAACACCCGGTTCGGCAAGCTCTCCGGCGGCCAGCAGCAGCGGCTCTCGATCGCGCTCGCGCTGATCGGCAACCCGCGGGTCGCCGTGCTCGACGAGCTGACCACCGGCCTCGACCCGCGCGCCCGCCGCGAGACCTGGCGGCTGATCGAGGACGTCCGGGCCCGCGGGGTCACGATCCTGCTGGTCACCCACTTCATGGACGAGGCCGAACGGCTCTGCGACCGGGTCGCGGTGATCGATTCTGGCCGGGTGGTGGCGCTGGACACCCCGGCCGCACTGACCAAGCGCGCTGCCGCCGAGCTCGGCGTCGAGCGGGCCACGCTCGAGGACGCTTTCGTCGCACTGACCGGGGAGACCACCGATGTCCACTGATGCCCTGCGCCGGCTGACCGCCAGCGAGTTCACCCTGTTCCTGCGCGACAAGGTCGGACCGATCTTCGGCGTGCTGTTCCCGACCGCGCTGCTGTCCGTGTTCGGCAACATCGACTTCTTCACCGACCCGGCCAACGGCATCGACGGGCAACCGCTGCTCTACACGTACACGCCGATCCTGGTCGGTTTCGTGATCGCGATGCTGGCGCTCAACACGCTCCCACCGACGCTGGCGGGCTACCGGGAGCAGGGTGTGCTGCGCCGGCTGCGCACCACGCCCGTCGGCCCCGCCCGGGTCCTCGGCGCCCAGTTCGCGATCTGCCTCGGCACCGCGCTGGTCGCGGTCGTGCTGCTGCTGGCGGTGGCGCGGTTCGCCTTCGACGTGCCGTTGCCGCGACAGCCGCTGGCGTTCGCGCTGACCGCCCTGCTCGCGGCGCTCGCGCTGATCGGCGTCGCGGTGCTGGTGGCCGCGGTCACGCCGACCGGCAAGGCGGCGAACGCGATCGGCTCCGTGCTGTTCTACGTGATGATGTTCTTCGCCGGGCTGTGGTTGCCGATCCAGGCGATGCCGGCGGTGCTCCGGCACGTGAGCGAGGCCACACCGCTGGGCGCGGCGGTGCAGGCGTTGACCGACGCCAGCGCGGGCCACTGGCCCCCGGCGTGGCAGCTGCTGGTGCTGGCGGGCTACGTGGTCGTGACCGCGCTGCTCGGCATCCGGCTCTTCCGTTGGGAGTAGGTTTCCACCATGCCGAACCCGATGCCGTGGGAGACCGCTGACGCGGGCACACTCCGCTGGGCGCGGTGGGCCAACCTGGCCCCGTACGTGCTGCTGGCCGTCCTGGCCGGGTTCAGCCCGCTGCTGACGGACTCGACCGGCGAGACCCTCGTGGTCGTCGGGCTGTGCCTGCTCGCGGCGGTGTGGGTGCTCTGCCTCTACACGCTGCGGCCCGCGTGGCGCGTACGCCCGGTGCTCATGGCGGTGTTCTTCGTCGGTTTCCTCGCGATCCTGCTCGCGCTGGTCGTGATCGCGCCCTGGTTCGGGTTCCTCACGCCGGCCGGCTACTACTTCGCCTTCGGGATCCTGCGGTGGCCGTGGCGGATCCCGGGTGTCGCCGCGGTCGCCGTCGCGGCCGGCATCGCACAGGCGTCCGGCATCCCCTTCTCCGGCGCGGAGATCGGGTGGCACGCCGCGATCATCCTGATCAACGCGGTGCCGATGTGCGCGTTCGCCTGGATCGACTGGAACAACGACCAGGAGGGTGAGGCCCGGCGGCGGGCCAACGAGGAACTGAGCGAGGCCAACCGGCAGTTGGAGGCCACGCTCACCGAGAACGCCGTCCTGCACGAGCGGCTGCTGACCCAGGCCCGGGAGGCGGGCGTCCACGACGAGCGGCAGCGGATGGCCGGCGAGATCCACGACACGCTGGCGCAGGGCCTGACCGGCATCATCACCCAGCTCCAGGCGGCCGAGCAGGCGGCGACCGAGCCCGAGCGGTGGCGGCGGCACCTGTCGGCCGCCACCGACCTGGCCCGGGAGAGCCTGCGGGAGGCGCGGCGGTCGGTGCACGCCCTGCGACCCGAGCCGCTGCGCGACGCCCGGCTGGCCGACGCGCTGGCCGGGGTGGCCCGGAGCTGGTCGGCCCGGCACGGCATCCCGGTCGAGGTGACCACCACCGGCACCGAGCGGCCTATGTCGCAGGACGCGGAGCTGGCTCTGCTGCGGACGGCGCAGGAGGCGCTGGCCAACGTCGCGACCCATTCCGGCGCCCGGCGGGTCGGCCTGACATTGTCCTATCTGGACGGATCGGTGGCACTGGACGTGCGGGACGACGGATGCGGCTTCGACCCGGCCGAGCCGCCGGTGTCGGCGGGCGGCTACGGGCTCGTGGCGATGCGGCAACGCATCGAGGGGCTCGCCGGGACCCTGCAGGTCGAGTCCGAGCCGCTGGCCGGCACGGCGATCTCCGCGGCGGTGCCGGCATGATCAGCTTGCTGGTGGTCGACGACCATCCCGTCGTACGCAACGGCCTGACCGGCATGTTCGCCAGCGACCCGGAGTTCGAGGTGGTCGGCGAGGCGGGCGACGGCTCCGAGGCGGTGCGGCTGGCCCGGGCGCTGCGCCCCGACGTGATCCTGATGGACCTGCGGATGCCCGGCACCGACGGGGTCACCGCGATCGGCGAGCTGGCCCGGCTCGGCGTCCCGAGCCACGTGCTGGTGCTGACGACGTACGACACCGACAGCTACGTGGTGCCGGCGATCGAGGCGGGCGCGACCGGCTACCTGCTCAAGGACGCGCCACGCGACGAGTTGCTGCGCGCGGTGCGGGCGGCGGCCCGGGGCGAGTCGGTGCTCGCACCCGCGGTGGCTGGCCGGCTGATGAACCGGGTCCGGACGCCGGGCGCGGGTCCGCTCAGCCAGCGGGAACTCGCCGTGCTGGAGCTGGTCGCGGGCGGCAGGACCAACCGGGAGGCGGCCGCGGCGCTGTTCATCAGCGAGGCGACCGTCAAGACGCACCTGCTCAACATCTATTCGAAGCTGGGTGTCGGAGACCGGGCGGCCGCGGTCGCCGAGGCGTTCCATCGCGGCCTGCTCACCCCGAAGGGATAGCCGCCGCCTCCTGGGGGAGAGGCGGCGGCCCGGTGGTCGCTCGGCTTGCGGAGAGAAGCGGCCGCCGTCCATGGGTACGCGCGGCGGCCGCCAAGGGTTCAGTAGCTGAACGTCGTGGCGCCCTCGTCGCCGATCCACTGCCACATCGGCACGGTGCCGCCCAGCTCCGCGTTCTCGACCAGGTCGCCCTTGTCGAGCTTGCGCGAGTCGAAGCAGATCGGGCAGACCAGCAGCTTGCCGCCGGCCGCGGCGTACCGCCGGGTCAGGTCGGCCAGCGGCGGGCAGCCCTCGCAGGCCACGCCGGTCGCGACGCCGTTGATGGCGAGCCGGGTCGCCTCCTTGGTCAGGAACATCAGCGTCGGCCGGCCCTGTTCGGCGGCACCGACCGCCACCAGGAACGCGACGGTGACCTTCTCCGGGTCCTCGAGCCCCGTGATGAGGCTGACTACTGCTTTTCCGGGCATGGGTAATCCCCCCTCGTGGTGATCCTGGCTTACACGCTAGGTAGCCGGACCGTCCGAGGAATGGGGAGATATCCCTAACTTGTGTGCGCGGGCCGCCGCCTGGCCGCGGCTCTGGACGCCGAGTCTGGCCAGCACGGCCGAGACGTGGTGGTCGACGGTCTTCGGCGCGAGCCGCAGGCGGGTCGCGATGTCCGCGTTGGACAGGCCGTCGGCGATCAGGCCGAGCACCTCCGCCTGGCGCTGGGTCAGGCCGGCGGGGTGGGTCGTCGTGGTCCGGCGAGGGCCGCGCGGGATGCCGCCCACGCCGCGGCGGCGGAGGTCGGCTCTCAGCCAGGCCGCCGCCTGCGTGGCACCGAGGGCGTCGAGGCCCGTGACCGCCTCGGTCGCCGCGGCCCGGTCGTCGGCCCCGCCCAACGCTTCCAGCTTCAGGAAACGGCCGCCGAGGCGGTCCCATTCGGCGGCGGCCCGGCGCCAGTCGCCGTCGATCATCCAGCGGTACGGCGCCAGCGCGTCCGCGGGCGCGTGGTCGCCGCCGCCGGCCTGCCAGAGGCGGTACGCCAGCTCGCCGGAGTGCGGGGCCGCGTGCGCGCGGGTCGCCCGGTCCAGCGCGTGCGGTATCTCGCGCGCCGCGCGGTCGGGGTCGCCGAACCAGCGGAAGTGTTCCGACCGTGCGCTCTTGGCCGGGCCCACCCACTGCAGCTCACGGGCCGGGTCGGCGTGGCGGTCTGCCTCGTCGAGGTGCGCCCGCGCGGTTTCTCGGTCGCCGCGGGCGCCGTGGATGCGACCCAGCACGACCAGCGCCGGCACCCGGCCGATGCCGCCCTGTGCCGGCAGCCGCAGCGACTCCTCGGCATCCTTGATGGCACCCGGCCAGTCACCTGCCTGGAACCGGACGCCGGCCCGGGTGCCGAGCAGGCACTGGAGATAGCCGGCCAGGTCCTGCTCGCGGGCGTGCACGATGGCGCGGTCGAGGGCCGGCGTGGCCGCGGTGAAGCGGGCCTGTTCCGCCAGGACGCCGCCGATGTTGAGCAGCGCGCGGGTCGCCTGGTCGGGATAGCCGCCGGCGAACGCTTCGGCGTGCGCGGCCTCCAGCGTCTCGCGACCGCCGGGGCGGTCGAGCTGCATCGCCGAGGTGCCGACGTTGATCGTCGCGTGGATCTTGGTCTCGCGGTCGCCGAACTCCTCTGCGAGCGCCCGGGCCTGCTCGCCCAGCTCGATCGACTCGGCGAACGCGTAGTCGAACATCCGCAGGCCCGACTGGTTGCTGTAGGCCATGGCCAGCTCGCGGCCGGGCGGCTGCCGCGCGAGCACGTCCACCGCGCGGTCGGCGGCTGCCCGCGCCTCCGTGCCCGCGCCGGACCACCAGGCGACGCGCGAGAGCCAGCGCCAGGCGGCGCCGATCGGGATCGGGTCGCCCAGCCGCTCCCGGATGCTGATCGCGGTGCGTTGGGGTTCAAGGCCGTCTTCGGCCTTGCCGCCGAGGTAGGCGGCGAGCGAGTAGCGCTCGAGCAGGTCGGCTCTCGCTCGCGCCGGCAGGCGGTCGGCGTGGGCGGCGGCCGCCCGGTAGTGCTCGGCGGCCTCGCGCCGGGCACCCTGGCGGGCGGCGGCCGCGGCGGCGATCTGGCCCCAGCGCAGCACCGCGTCGGCGTCGCCGGCGCCCCGGGCGTGGTGCACGAGGCGGCCGGGGTCGATGCCGTCGATCTCGGCCAGGGTTTCGAGGACGGTCCTGTGCAGGGCCGCGCGTTGCCGCGGGGCGAGCGAGTCCTCGACGGCGGTGCGCAGCAGCTCGTGCCGGTAGGCGACGCCGTCGTCCGTCGGCACGAGCACGCCGCCGGCCACGCAGGCGTCGATCTGGTCGTCGCGGCCGGCCAGCAGGGGCTTGTCGGCCCGGCCGGGCACGACCGCGACGAGCCGCGCCAGGTCCTGTGCCCGTGGTGGCAGGGCTTGGATCCGATCGAGGATCAGGCCGCGTACGCCGCTCGGTGCACCGTCGCCCCGTGCGTTGAGCAGCTCGGTGAGCAGCAGCGGGTTGCCGCCGGTCAGTGCGAGCACGGTCGCCGCGTCGTGGCCGGCCCGCGTCGCCTCCAGCGCGACCCGGTCGGCCGACAGCGGGGCGAGCGGGATCCGGGTGCCGCGCAGGGCGCCGAGCACGCGGTGCAGGGGGTGTCCGGTGCCGAGCTCGTCGTCGCGGTAGGTGACGACCAGCAGCGCCCTGCTCTGCCCGATCCGCCGGCCCAGCAGCACCAGCAGGTCGAGCGTGCCCTCGTCGGCCCAGTGCGCGTCCTCGACGACCAGCACCGGCGTGATCGCCGGGTGGTCCAGCTGGTCGAGCAGCGCGGCCAGGATCTCCTCCGGCCTGGCGGCGTCGGCGAGCCGCGCCGCGAGCGGCCCTTTGCTCTGGCGGGCGATGTCGTGCACGGGACCGAGGGCGCGCGGGGTGACCAGGGGATCGCACCATCCCCAGTGGAACCGCGTGCGGCTCCTGCTCCGCTGCGCGAACTCGGTCACGAGCGCGGACTTGCCGACACCGGCCTCGCCGGCGACCAGCGCGACCCGGCCGCCGGTCGCGCTCGACCGCAGCAGCTCGTCGAGCACACCCAGCGGGGCTGTCCGCTCCCACAGCTCCACGTGCCGATGGTCCCACCACCTGGCACGGTGGACCCATGGCCGAACGGCTGGACGAACACTTCCGTGGCGACGTGCTGAACCCGCACGTCTGGTTCCCCTACTACCTGCCGCACTGGTCGTCCCGGGCCGCGTCCCGCGCCGTCCACACCGTCGGCGACGGGTCGTTGCGGCTGTTCATCCCGCCGGACCAGCCGTTGTGGTGCGCCGAGTCGCATCCGACACCGCTGCGGGTGTCCTGTGTGCAGAGCGGTGCCCGCAGCGGGCAGCAGCCGTTCCGCACCGGCTTGGAGGTGCGTTCGCCGGAGCCGGATTTCCGGGGGTATGTCCCTTTGTACGGGCGGTTCTCGGTGCGGATGCGGGGTGTCGTGACGCCCCGGTCGATGGTCGCGTTCTGGCTGTCGGGGTTCGAGGAGGAGCCGGAGCAGTCCGGCGAGATCTGCGTGGCGGAGATCTTCGGCTCGACACCGCACGATGTCGGCATGGGCGTGCACCGGTTCCGGGATCCCGCGCTGCGCGAGGAGTTCGATCCGGTCACGCTGCCGATCGACCTCGCCACCTTCCACACGTACGGCGTGGAATGGCTGCCCGGGTCGCTGGCCTTCAGCGTGGACGGGGTGGTGGTGCGCCGGCTCGCGCAGGCGCCCGCGTACCCGATGCAGCTCATGCTCGGTGTCTTCGACTTTCCCGACAAGGGCGGCCCGGTCGCGGTCCCGGAACTGGTCGTCTCACACGTCAGCGGCCGTCCGCCGGTCTTCGGCAGGGTCACCGGAGACCGGGCCACCAACCAGGAGAGCGACTGCGCCGCGGGTACGCCCGGCGCCAGCGGAGCCCAAGGGATGTAGGCGATCCCGTGCGTCGCGCAGTAGTCGACGACCTCGTCGTCCTGCAGCTCGCGCAGCGCGCCGACCTGGTCGGCCAGCGGCACGGTCGGGTCGACGCGGTGCAGCTGCTAGAGGTCGACGTGGTCCCGGCGGAGCCGCTTGCGGCTCCGCGCGGCCTGCTGGCGGTCGGCGCTGCTGATCGGCGGCATCGGCGCGCTGCCGTTCGTGCGGGCCCGCCAGGCGAAGCTCCGCTTCACCGCAAAACACCAGATAGGGGAGCCCGCACCGTCGACGACGGTGCGGGCTCCGTTGTCTGCTCGGGTCCGCCG
>NZ_JBFAIU010000175.1:0-15621 GCF_040654855.1 Asanoa sp. NPDC050611 | reverse complement strand
GGCCAGGCACTGCTGCACGGCCGCGTCGCAGCCCGCGCGGCTGAAGATGAACAGGATCGCGGGCAGCAGGTTCTCGCGGTCGAGGCGTTCGACCACCTCGGCCCGCAGCGGGCCCTTCCAGCGCGGCCCCCGGCCACCCCGGGCGGCGCCGCCGGACCAGCCGTCGCGGCCCATCTCCAGCCGGCGCAGCATCTCCCGGGAGTAGCGCAGCAGCTCCGGGTGCACGTCGTGCTTGCGGGCCGCGGCGGCGTCGTGGAACAGGTCGAACATCCGGCGGCCGACCAGCATGTGCTGCCAGAGCGGGACCGGCCGGTGCTCGCTGACCACCACGTCGGTGTGGCCGCGGACCGTGACGAGCCAGTCGGCGAACTCCTCGGCGTTGGAGACCGTGGCCGACAGTGAGACCAAGGTCACTGACGACGGGAGGTGGATGATCACTTCTTCCCAGACCGCGCCGCGGAAGCGGTCGGCCAGGTAGTGGACCTCGTCCATCACCACGTAGGCGAGGCCCTTCAGCGCCGGCGAGCCGGCGTAGAGCATGTTGCGCAGCACCTCGGTGGTCATGACCACCACGGGCGCGTCGCCGTTGATCGCGTTGTCGCCGGTCAGCAGGCCGACGTTGGCGGCGCCGTGCCGCTCGACCAGGTCGTGGTACTTCTGGTTCGACAGCGCCTTGATCGGCGTGGTGTAGAAGCACTTCTTGGGCGGCGTGTCCGATTCGGCGGGGCCCTGCGCCAGGGCCAGGTGCACCGCGAACTCGCCCACCACCGTCTTTCCGGCGCCGGTGGGCGCGCAGACCAGGACGCCGCTCCCCCGCTCCAGGGCCTGGCACGCCTCACGCTGGAACTCGTCGAGGTCGAAGCCCAGACCGAGGGCGAAATCTTCCAGGGCCGGGAACGCGCTGGCCCGGGCGGCCCGGCGGCGCGCCGCTGCGTAGCGCTCGGCGGGGCTCGACATGCATCCAAGATTACGGCGTGCGCGCCGCGCCGACGCGTTAGCCCGTGCGGGACCCGCCCGGTGGGTCCTCGGTAAGGTCCACGGCGTGCCATTGCCAGACCACGCGGAGCCGCCCAGTCCACGTGTCCCGGACGGGCCGGGCCAGTCGGCCCGGCGTCCGGTCGAGGCCGTCCTGTTCGACTTCCACGGGACCCTCGCCCAGGTGGAGGAGCCCGTCGCCTGGGTGCACGCCGCCGCCGTGGCCTGCGGTGCGACGCTCGACCGGGGCAAGGCGACGGTGCTGGCCGACCGTCTCCTCACGGCCGGCCGGGCCGGTGGGCCGCTGCCCGCCCGGGTGCCCGTGCACCTGGCCGAGGTGTGGGCCGACCGCGACCTCTACCCGCACGCCCACCGGGCCGCGTACGTGGGTCTCGCGTCCACCGTCAGCACCGACATCGAGGGGCTGGCCGACGCCCTCTACGACCGGCTGCTGGGGGCGCACGGCTGGCTGCCGTACGCGGACACGGCGGAGACGCTCAAGTCGCTGCGCGCCGCCGGGGTGCCCGTGGCCGTCGTCAGCAACATCGGCTTCGACCTGCGGCCGCACTTCGAGGCGTGGGGGCTCACCGAGCTGGTCGACGCGTTCGTGCTGTCGTACGAGGTGGGCCGCTGCAAGCCGGATCCGGCGATCTTCCTGCGCGCGTGCGGCATGCTCGGCGTCGACCCCGAACGGGCGCTGATGGTCGGCGACACGCCGGCCGACGCGGGCGCCGTGCGGGCGGGAATGTCCGCGCTCGTCCTCCCCGCGGGTGAGCCCGGTGCGGTGAACGGCCTGGCGGCGGCGGTGGCCCTCACCCGGCCGTGAGCACCCTAAGCGCGCCCGACCGGCACTCGACGGTCACCGGCAGCGGGGCGACCCGCTCGCCGTCGGCGTAGCCGACGATCCCCTCTGCGGCGAGCTCGACCCGGGTCGCCCGGTAGGTGTCGACGGCCGGGTGGGTGACGTGGGTGCCCGCGTAGATCCGCGGCTTGACCCGGACGAGCGTCGTGCGGCTGATCGGCCGGACCACGGTCAGGTCGAGCATGCCGTCGGCCGGGTCCGCGGCCGGGCAGATCCGCATGCCGCCGCCGTAGCTGCCGGCGTTGGCCACGGCCACCAGCACCGCGTCCCGCTCCTGCGGCACGCCGTCGAGCACCAGCCGGTAGCGGCGGGCGCGCAGCCGGGCCAGCTCGACCAGGATCGCGAGGTCGTACCGGATCGGGCCGCGCGGCCAGCGCATCCGGTTGCCGCGCTCGTTGACGACCGCGTCGAAGCCGGCGGCCAGGACGCCGCCGAACCAGCGGACCGTGCCGTCGGCGGCGGTGAGCCGGGCCAGGTCGAAGGTGGACGTGTCGCCGCCGGCCAGGGCGGCGTCGATCCGGGCGAGGGCCGCGTGCGGGTCCGTGGTGAAGCCGGCCGCCCCGGCGAAGTCGTTGCCGGTGCCGGCCGGCACGATCGCGAGCGGCACGCCGGTCCCGGCGAGGGCCTGCAGGGCGAGATGGACGGTGCCGTCACCGCCGACGACCACGAGCGCGCCCGCACCCTCGGCGACCGCCTGGTGTGCGGCGGCGAGCGCCTCCGGCGCGGTGGACGCCGACAGCGGCTCGACCGCGTGCCCGTGCGCGCGGAGGTGGGCCAGCACGAACGGCAGGACGCCGCGGTGCCGGCCACGCCCGGCTCCGGGGTTGGCCAGCACCGCCAGCGGTCCGTCGATCTTCACGGCGGCACCCTACCTGCGGGAACAGTGCCGCGATAGAGATCAGGTGATGTCGTCGTCGAAGCGCCGGTCGAGCGGCTGCGGCGCCGCCACCGGGGTGATCGCCTCGACCGGTGCGCCGGCCGCGACCGGCTCGCGGTCGTCTTCGAGCTGCGACATCTCGTCGTCGTCGATGCCGGAGTAGATCTCCTTGCCCCGGTTTCTCCGCTTGTCGTTGATGAACGCGATGCCTACTGCGCCGAAGTAGAGCGCGGACAGGCACGCGCCGAGCGCGGTCATGCCGAACGGGTCGGGCGTCGGGGTGACCACGGCGGAGAACAGGAAGAAGACGAAGACCGCGACCCGCCACCAGCCGAGCAGCCGCTTCGCGCTCGCCAGGCCGACGAAGTTGAGCATCAGCACGATGAGCGGGAACTCGAACGCCACGCCGAAGATGAGCAGCATGTTGGTGACGAACGAGATGTAGCGCGTCACCTCGAGTTGCTGTTGCGTGCCGGTCACACCCGCTTCGAGCAGGAAGTGCAGGCCCTTGGAGACGACGAAGAAGGCCAGCAGGGCGCCGCCGATGAACAGTGGCGCCGCCAGCGCGACGAAGAAGTACGCGTACTTGCGCTCGTGCCGGTGCAGACCCGGCGCGATGAACGCCCAGAGCTGGTAGAGCCAGACCGGAGAAGCGACGATCAGGCCGATCCAGAGCGCCAGCTTGAGCTTGAGCAGGAAGCCGTCGCTCGCACCGAGCTGGAGGAACTCGACCTCGGCGCAGGGCTTGCCCGGGAACTGCGCGCAGTAGGGCTGCTTGAGGATGTCGAAGACGGGCTGGGCGAGCACGTAGCCGACGATGAAGCCGACCACCAGTGCCAGCGACGCCTTGAACAGCCGGTTGCGCAGCTCCCGGATGTGCTCGATGAGCGTCATCGAGCCGTCGGCGGCCCGCTGGAACTCGGTCGGCCCTTTACGGCGCAGGGAGATGGCCATGGCCGGACGAGGTCCCGTTCGTCAGATCACGTCGCGGCTGCGCTGCACCGGGTCGACGACCGGCGGCGCGGCGGGCTGCTGCTGCACCTGCTGCGGCGGGATCGGCTGACGGCCGGCCTGGGCGTCGGCCTTCTCGGCGAGGTCGCCCTTGTCGTCGTCGACCAGGCCCTTGGTCTCGGCCTTGATGATGCGCAGCGAACGACCGAGGGACCGGGCCGCGTCAGGAAGCCGCTTCGCGCCGAAGAGCAGGATCAGCAGCACGACGAGTACGGCTATATGCCACGGCTTGACGGCGCCCATGGGAACTCCAAAGTCGATCAGTGTCGGACGGGGTGTGACGTGTTCATCCTACGGGTGACTTCCAGCGACGCCACCCGCCGGGAGACCCCAATAGCCGATGAAGTCTGGTAAAAGAACGGGCTGACATCGACAATTCGGGCGTCAGGACCGGCCACGACCGGCCTTGATCACTGCGATGCGTTCCTGCGCGACCACAGCCCGTTGTTGGACGGCCTCGGCCCGCTCCTGCAGGTCGGCCAGTTGCGCGCCGATCTCCTCGGCCCGGGCCTGCCGGTCTTCGAGGCGGCGCAGCGCGCGGGCCAGCTCGGGCAGTCGGGCGAGCACGGGCCGGGCGGCCAGGGCCAGGACGAGCAGGCCGAGCACCGCCGCACCGATGACGATCCAGAGCACCACGGCGGACAGCCTAGTGTGCCGGCGACGCGTACGCGTCGAGCGCGGCCGTCGCCGCGTCGCGCACCCGCTCCACCAGCTCCGGCGGCGCCACGGCGGTCGCGTCCGGCCCGAGGCCGAGCACGAACCGCTGCGCCCAGGCCAGGTCGGTGACCCGCAGCGAGACGACCCACTCGTCGGAGTCCACGCGGTCGGGCCGGACCTCCTCGCACGGGTAGTACTCGGTGATCCACCGGCCGCCCCGGCCCACCTTGAGGGTGATCAGCGGCAGCTCGGTGCCGGGGCTGAACACCCCGTCGCTGACGTCGTGCAGCTCGGCGGTCGGCGGCGGGGCGGCGGGCACGTCGAGCTCGACCAGCGCGTCGATCCGGTCGGCGCGGAACAGCCGGACCGCCTCGGCCCGCCGGCACCACGCCTCGACGTACGCCCGGCCCTCGACCATCAGCAGCCGGATCGGGTCGATCACCCGCTCCGTGGTCTCGTCGCGGGTCTGCGCGTAGTAGGTGATCCGCAGCGCCCGGCCCCGCTCGACCGCGCCGCGCAGGGTGCCGAGCCGGTCGTCGCTGCCCGGCATGCGGACCGCGACCGGCGCGCCGGCCAGGTCACCGGCGGCGTGCTCGATCTTGGCGAGCGCCCGCTCGATCGCGTCACGGTTGGCCATGCCCGGGGTCTCGGCGAGCATCCGCAGGGCGACCACGAGCGCGAGCGCCTCGTCGGGCGTCAACCGCAGCGGCCGGTCGATGCCGGCGTCGTAGGTGATCGTCACCCGGTCGCCGTCGAAGGCCATGTCGATCAGGTCGCCCGGGCCGTAGCCGGGCAGCCCGCACACCCAGAGCAGCTCCAGGTCCTCCCGCAGCTGCCGCTGCGTCACGCCCAGGTCGGCGGCCGCCTCGGCGACCTCGATGCCCGGCCGGGCCAGCAGGTAGGGCACGAGGTTGAGCAACCGGCCCAGCCGGTCGCCGCTGGGCCTCCCCCCGCGCCCGAACGCAGGCGCCGTCATGCCGGCACCGGGGTGACGTCGTGCCGGGAAGCGGTCTCCTTGAGCCGCTGGATCACCGCTTCGCGCACCTCGGGCGGCTCGAGCACCCGCACCTCGGGCCCGTAGCCGACGAGCTGGGTGGCGATGAAGTCGACGTCGGCGTAGCGCAGGACCACCTGGTCGAACTCGGCGCCCGGGGTCGTCTCCTGCGCCCACCGCCGCAGCCCGGCCGCGCGACCCTTGCGGACGAGCACCGTGGTGCGCCCGGTGCGCTCGATCGGCCCGCTGAACCGGGCGACGTAGCTGATCAGGTCGAGGTCGCGGGGCGGCGCGTAGCCGCCGGGGCGACCGGTGACCCGGACCGCGCCGACGACCCGGGAGAGCCGGAAGCAGCGCGGCGCGTCGCGGTCGAGGTCGTGGCCCACCACGTACCACCGGCCCCGCCAGCACACCACGCCCCACGGCTGCAGCCGGCGGCTGGTCGCGGCGTCCTGCTCGGGCACGCGGTAGTCGAAGGCGACCGTGCGCCGGTCGCGGGCGGCCGCGGTCAGCGGCGCGAAGGTGGGGTCGACCCGGACGATCGGCTCGACGCCCAGCGTCGCCTGCGGGTCGACGTCGACACCGGCGGCGCGCAGCTTGGCCAACCCTGACGACGCCGCGGCGGCGAGGCCGGCGTGCTGCCAGAGCCGCCCGGCGATGCCCACCGCGGCCGCCTCGTCGGGCGCGAGCGGGATGTCCGGCAGCGCGTAGTCGCGCCGCGCGATGCGGTAGCCGGGCTCGGTGTCGAACGCGCTCGCGGCGCCGGTCTCCAGCGGGACGCCCAGCTCACGCAGCTCCGACTTGTCGCGTTCGAACTTGCGCTGGAACGCCTCGTGGTCCTTGGGATCCTCGGGGTCGTGCTCATAGCCCGGCACGGTCGCGGCGATCTGCGCGGCGGTGAGGAACCGTCGCGTCGAGAGCAGGCAGATCACCAGGTTGACCAGGCGCTCGGTGCGGGTCCGCGACACTCCCAAGACGCTAGCAGTGTTGGTACGCATGTGCGCACACCCTCGCGGGGCATAGCCTGGCCAACGTGACCTCGGAACACCCGGGCGGCCCACGCCGGCCATCGGACATGGACGACATCGATCTGGAAGGGGAGCCCGAGGTACGCCACGCGGCGATTCCCGACGCCGCCGACGCCCGAGGAGCCCGTCCCCGGCGGCGGCCGCTCGGCGCTGCTCGACGAACTGCCGCCCGAGGCCATCGACCGGCTGCTCGAAGCGGTGGGACCCGGCTCCGACACGACCTTGAACGTGGTCGACATCCGCCAGCTCGGAGGCGCGCTGGGCCGGGCCGCCCCGAACGCGGGCGCCACGGCCCGGTTCGACGGCCAGTTCCTCATGCTGGCGGCCGGGGTGCTGATCCCCGAGATGGCGAAACAGACGATCGCGGACTGCGAGACCACGGTCGACGCCGTGTCCGCGTGGTCCCGCGGACGGATGTATCTCAACTTCGACGAGGTAGGCGGCGACGCGAGCCGCGGCTTCGACCCGGACGCCTGGTCCAGGCTGTGCCACATCCGCGCCGCGGTCGATCCCGACGGCCTCTTCCAGCCCAACCACGAAATACCCGTCCCGGCGCGCTGACCGCCGCCACCCCCGGGTTGGACGCGGGCTGATGAGTCCAACTGCAACTGTCTATTGACAGGGTTTACGGAGGACATCACTGAGGCCTTTCCTGCTATGCCAGGGTCGACTAAAAGGACGTCGTCTTCGTCGGTGGCTGCCGATAGCCTTTCGCCAAATCACGTGAAAGGGCTGGCGTTGGATCCTCTTGAAGTTGGGTTTGGACGGTTGAAAGGCCTCGCCGGCACCGCGGGGCGCAAGGTTGCCGACAGCACGAGCGCCGCGAGGCAGCGCGTCGCTGATGTTGCTGGCGATGCCCAGGGGATGGTGAAGCAGTCCGCCGGTCAGGTGAAGGCGAAGGTCACAGACGTCAAGGACAGCTTCTCGGCGCGGTCCTCCCGAAACCGCGCTGATTCCGCCGATTTGACCGCGCTCAGTGTCGACGCCAGGTTGCTCTATTGCCGGGTGTTGGTGAGCTTGGCGCTTGTCGACGGCCTTCTCGATCCTCGCGAGATCGCGAACCTGTACCTGTTCGCATCGACGATTGGTCTCGACGGCGAAGCGCGATCGGCGCTGCGCGGTGAAATCACTGTGGCCCAACGCGATCCAGGGAGCGACGCGGAGGTCCCTGACGCCACGATGGCGCTGTCCAGGGAATTGCACGACCTGCTCGATGAAGACCAGCGCGAGCCGGTGTTCGCGACGCTGGTGCGCGATCTGGTGCGAATCTCGCGTGCTGACAGGCACGCCGCGCACGTCGAGCGCGAGCGAATCGTGCTCGTCGCAGAACTCGTGTTCCCCGAGTCAGCTGACAAGGTCGTGCAGGCAACCGAACGCCTTGTGACGACCGAAGAGGACTTCGCCTCCGGCAAGATCACGACCACCCAGCTCGAGAGCACGACCAAGGACATCGCCGCCAAGGCGGCCGCGTTCGGTGCTCCGATCGGCGCCGTCAGTCTTGCTGGCAGCGTCTCCGGCCTCAGCGGGGCCGGCATCACCTCGGGTCTGGCGGCCCTGGGGTTCGGCGGCCTGCTCGGCCTGGGCGCGATGGTCACCGGGATCGGCACGGTGGTGATTCTCGGTGTCGCGGTCCATCAGGGTGCGCGTTACCTGTTGGCCACCAACGAGCGCGAGCGGGAGAAGCGACGCGAGCATCTGATCCAGCAAGTCATCAAGAATCACCAGCAGGTGATTGCCGAGATCACCGATGACATCGCGGCGCTCACCCACCGGATGGATGCGTCGCTCGCCCAGTCCATGAGGAACGAACAACGGCTCGCCGTGCTCAGGGCTGAGTTGGCCGCCTTTGAGCTGGCCCTGGTGAATCTGCAGACCAGTCAGGAAGCCTTCGAACGGCGGGAGCCGCTCGGTGTCGGGTGACCAGCTGTCGGCTGCTGCCGCGGTCGTGGCTTACCAGGCCGTCACTCTGACGGAACTGCGGGGCTTGTTCGACCAGGTTGACTTCGACCTCAAGGACGTCCTCGAACGGGAGCTTCGCGTCAGCGACGCCCTGGACTCGGTCGAATCCGAGTTCGACGCCGTGCGTGCGAGTCTCCACGCGATGGGCGTCCTCGTCCCGGAGTCCCAACGAAGCGCGATGACCACCGTGAGTGTCGAGGCGCAGAGCTACCCGGGTCGGGCGGTGCCCGTCGTCCCGGCCGCGGACGACTTCGGTCAGCTCGTCAGGCTCGCCGAAGCCCGGTTGGACCTGTTGGGCGTCGATCTCACCCGAGACCCTCTTCAGCAGGTTCTTCCCTCCGGCCAGATAGCTCGCAGCCTGCGCGGCTATGCCGAGGAACATGGCGACGTCAGCTGGGACAGGGCCGACTGGACGGTGGTCCTCGTTGCCGGAGTCCTCGCCACCCTGCTCGACGTCATTCTCGTCCGCATCCCCCGGGACTCCACCTTCCTGGGCAAGAAATACGAGGGATCGCCCCTCACGAAGTGGCTCCAGGACGACAACCGCGCACAACGCATCCACGACCAGTACTTCAAGAGGTTCGAGAAGCTGGCCACGGTGCCGTATGACGCCGCCACCACGAAAGCCACCGGGGACCTGGTCAGCGGCATGCGGCCGGCTGTCCACCGGCTCCAGAGCCTCGGGCACGATCCGGCCCTCGGGTTCCTGGTAGGCGTATCAGATCTGATGCACGGCACCGGCACCTACATCGACAAGGCAGGGCGACTTGTCCAGGTCGCAACCGACGCCACGCCGATCGGCCTGATCAACGCACTCATCACGCAGGTGCGCCATCTGCTCTCGGACGTCTACACGCCTGCCGGCCTGCAGCCGCCTTTGTTCACCCTGCTGCAGGTCGGTCAGGTTGGTTCTCCGTTCGCATTGGGCCCCTCCGGCGTCAAGGTGCCGTGGACCGACGTCGCCCGCTACATGTATACGAACGGCTATGACCTGCGCCATTTCTTCACCATGGGCATCACCCCCGGCGTGGTCTCCGCGGTCATCCGCGGCTACTGGCTTCTCAACAGCTATGCCACCGGCGGCACCGCGGCACGGCGAAAGCTGGAGCACGCCAAACTCACCTCGATGCTGCTGCTCGGGCACACCATCGCCACCTCGGGCACGCTGCTCAAGACCGGTCTCATCTTCGGCATGAACCCGGCCGCCCTGAACTACAACCAGATTCTCGCCATGGCGCCCGCCACCATCGCCTGGTTCAAAGAAGCCATCGCCCGCGACTACCGAATCACCCAAGCCCTGGACAAGGAATGGGAGCTGCTCCTCGCCGAGACCGCGGGGCAACCGTGATCGGCGAGCCGTCCCCTCACCGATGCGACCACTACAGCAGATGGGGTACGAGTGCCCGGCGGTCGGTCGGGTAGTCGGGGAAGCGTTCGCGGTACCAGGCGTGGTGGTCGATCGCCCGCGGTGCCAGGTTGGCCGTGGTGTAGACCGCGAACGCCAACCCTGCCGGCGACCAGGTTGCCAGTGCCCAGCCGAACCACTGCACGATCTCGCCGGTGTAGTTCGGGCTGCTGACCCAGCGGAAGGCGCCGCCGTGCGGGATGCGGTAGCCGGTTTCGCCCGGCGAGCGTAGCCGTCGCAGGGTGCGGTCCGAGCGTGCGTGCACGGCCAACCCGGCGAAGAACAGCACCGCGCCCGCGAGGAAGCGCGGATCGGTGAGCCAGCTGTCGGCGTAACCGCCGACGTCGGCCACCCACCAGGCGTTGACGGTGGCGTTGAGCACGTTGAATGCCATCGCCAGCGCCACCACCAGCAGCGGCATCCGGCTGCCCGGTCGCATCAACGCGGGGTAGACGAACGCCCGGTAGACGTAGTGGCACAGCCACAGCGCCAGCAGCACCAGCGCGACGAGGTCCGTGCGGTGGGCGCCTGCAAGGAAGACAGCGATGAAGACCACGACCGCGGGTGACTCCATCACGATCCACCCGACGCGGCCGGAGACTGTCGGGCCCCAGCCGGCGCGTTGATAGCGGCCGTACGGCGCCTTTATCCACAACAGGGCGACGGCGGTGACGCCGGCAAGCACGAACTCCAGCGCGACCAGCGCGCCGTACCACCCGATGCTGTCCATGGCATCGAAGTCTACGAACCGTTGACATGGAACGGTGTTCCACGAAGGGTTGGCGCCATGCGCATCACCGGGGTGGAGACCGTCCTGCTCACGGGTCCGGCCAGCAACGACCCGTGGATCACGTTCGCCAAGCAGCGGCGCAGCGCTGCTTTTATCGAGATCCACACGGATGTCGGCCTGGTCGGCGTCGGCGAAACGTACATGGGCTACTTCTTTCCGGAGGTCGTGCCGCACGTCGTCGACTACATCCGGCCGATCCTGGTCGACGGGCAGACCACCGACCCGGTCACGCTGACCGCCCGGATGCGCAGGTGCCTGGGCTTCTGGGCCAGGGTGGGCGCCGGTGCCGCGGCGCTGTCCGGCGTCGAGGCCGCGCTGTGGGACCTGGCCGGCCGGGCCGAGGGTGTGCCGGTCCACGAGCTGCTCGGCGGGCGCAGGCATGACCGGCTGCGGGCGTACGCCACGGGTGGGCCGTCGCCGTGGCCCGTCGAGGAGCTCAAGCGCAAGATGGACCGTTACCGGGAACTGGGCTTCACCGCGATGAAGGTGGCCACCGGCTATTTCGAGATGACCACCCGTAACGAGATCCCAGCCCCGGCCGGAGCCGCCGAGTTCGAGGCGACGAAGGCCGCGATGATGCGTGCGCATCTCGGCCCCGACTTCGGCATCATGCTCGACGGCCACATGGGACACCGCGAAGGCCGGGATCGCTGGGATCTGGCCACGGCGACCGCGGTGCTGGCGGCGGTCGAGCCCTACGGGTTGGCGTTCTTCGAGGAGCCTTTGGCGTACGAGAGCCCGGACGAGTACGCCGAGCTTGCGAGGCGCACCTCGGTGCCCGTCGCCGGCGGCGAGCAGCTGTTCTCCTTCGACGAGTTCCGGCTGTGGATGGACCGCGGTGCGTTCGACATCGCGCAGCCGGACGCGTCGCTGCTGGGGATGTCCGACTTCGTGAAGGTGGGCGAGCTCGCGGCGGCGCGGGGGAGTGCGGTGGTGTCGCACTGCTGGAGCGCCGGAGTCGGCTACATGCAGAACGTGCACGCCGCGTTCGCCTCGCCGGCCACGCTGATGATCGAGATGGCGCCGGACCCGGGCGAGCTGCACACCGCGCTGTGGGGCGAGCACCTGAGGATCGAGAACGGCCACGTCCTGCCACCCGACGCACCGGGCCTCGGCGTGGAACTCTCCGACGAGGTCAAGAACCGCTTCCCGTTCGAACCCGGCGTGGAAGAGTTCGCCAGCGTGCCGGGCAAGACCCTGCGCAGTTGACCTGGCTACAGGTACAGGCCGGTGGCCGGCTCCGGTTCCGCGGCGGTGCCGTAGCCTTCGCGCAGGGCGTAGAGCTCGGCCAGGGTGGCGCCGTGCGCCGGCACCCCTGCCGAGGTGCCGAGCCAGGCCTTGGCCTCGCCGAACGGCAGCGGCGGCACCTCGATGCGGGCCAGGCAACGCCCGGGACGCACGACGGCCGGGTGCAGGCGGGCGAGATCCTCGTTGGTCGTGATCGCCACCAGCACCTTGCGCCCCTGACCGAGCAGACCGTCGGTGAGGTTGAGCAGCCGCGAGAGCGCCTGGCCGGTGTTGTGCTTGGCCTCGCCGCGGATCAGCTCGTCGCAGTCCTCCAGCAGCAGCAGCCGCCACTTGTCGTGCCGCTGGTCGGGGCACTGGCAGTCATCGGAGCTGCTGAGGGCGACCTCCATCAGGTAGGCCGGGTTGGTGAAGAGCGCCTCCGGATCGAGCACGCAGTCGAACTGGCACCAGCCGTGCCACTCGCGCGCGAGCGCCCGCAACGCCGTGGTCTTGCCGGTGCCGGGCGGGCCGTGCAGCAGCATCAGCCGGCCGTGGACGGACTCGCGGTCGACCTTCATGAGGCGGTCGAAGCTGGCCGCCGCGGCACCGGCGTAGTTGGCGCGGATGTCGGCCCAGGAACCCGCCGTGATCGGCCGCGGGTAACGCTGCGGCCCCTTCGTCCCGGCGTGCCAGAAGCCCATCTGCACCGACTCTTCAACCGGCGTGGGCTCCTCGGTCATCCCCTCGACGGCGCCCTCGATGATCTTCTCGCCCAGCTCAGCCGTGACGGCGGTGACCGAGACCTGTGCGCTCTTGTTCCGTGGCCAGTGCACGGACCGCAGCGTCCAGCCGTCGCCGACTGCCAGCCGGGCGTTCTCGGTCGTGCTGACACTCTCGCGCAGCGCGGTGACACCGGCGGGCAGCAGGGTGGCATCCGGACGCACGTCGGTCAGGTCACGCGTCGTCGCGTGCGGCTGGTGTCCGGCGACGAACGCGGTCAACGCGAGCGCGTCGATGACGTCACGAGGGGAGTCGGAGTCGTCGACGGTGAGCACGACGGGCAGCACCGACTCCGGCGCGACGCCTGGGGCGCCGAGCTCGAACGGAAACTGCCGTGGGATACGCACGCTTCAATGATCACGGCTGAATCCGTTTGTGGATACCGATTTTCCCCCGACGCCGGAGCGTCAACGCGGTGACCCTCAACGGTCTCGCCCGGTCGGCGGTGGCGGTCCGTGACGGAGGTGCCGTCCCGGCAAGCTACTGCGCCGCCGCGCGGCACAGTTATGCTCGTCAGCGGACCTCGGGGGGTGGCCTGTGAACATCGGGGAGATCGCCCGCCGGGCGGGAGTGTCCCGCAGCACCGTTTCCTATGTGCTGAGCGGGAAGCGGACCGTGTCGGACGCGACCCGGCAGCGGATCCAGGCGGTCATCGACGAGCTGGACTACCGCCCGAACGCCAGCGCCCGGGCGCTCAAGGAGGGCCGCACCCGCACCCTCGGCCTCGTCATCCCGCCCGCCAACCAGCGGTTGACCGACATGCAGTTGGGCTTCGTCGCCAGCGTCATCGAGGCCGCCGCCCGGCATGACCTCGACGTGCTGCTGTCCCCGTCCGGCGGCGACCACGACCGGTCCTTCGAGCGGATCGTCACCGGGCGCCGCGTGGACGGCGTGGTCCTGATGGAGATCCGGTTGGCGGACGACCGGGTGACCCGGCTGGCCAAGGCGGGACTGCCGTTTGTCACGATCGGCCGGACGGCCGAGCCGCACGGGATGAGCTGGATCGACATCGACTACGCCGGCCTGATCGCCCGCTGCGTGCACCACCTCGCCGATCTCGGGCACCGACACGTCGCCCTGGTGAACCGCTCCGCCGAGCTGTTGGCCGCGGGCTACGGCCCCAGCCATCGCGCATTGGCCGGTTTCCGGGCCGCGGTCGTGGAGCGGCGCCTGACCGGCGTCGACGTCTGCTGCGGCGACGACGCGGCCTCCGGCGAGGCGTGCGTGGAGCAGTTGCTCGCCACGCACCCGGACCTCACCGCCGTGGCCACCATCAACGAGGCCGCCCTGCCGGGAATGCAGCGTGCGCTGGCCGGCGCCCGGCTGTCCGTCCCGGCCGACTTCTCCGTCACCGGGGTCGCGGCACAGCATTGGGCGGAGGACTTCCGGCCGCCGTTGACCGCCGCCGACGTGCCGACCCGGGACATGGGAGCCGAGGCCGTGGCCCTGCTGCTGGAGATCATCGCGGCGCCCGGAGCCGTGCCCCGTCACCACCTGCACAGCCCACCCATCTCGCTGCGGTCCAGCACTGGTCCGGTCCCGGCCCGTTAGGTGGTGTCTCGCCGCTCCTCCTGGGCGGCGGCGAGGATGAGGTAGCTGCTGGCGGTCCACGTGTAGGCCCGGTCGCGCAGCCCGGCACCGGTCTCGGCGTCGAAGTTCTCCGCGAAGCCGGACTTCTCGCACAGGGCGAGGAACCGTCGACTGATGTCGTCGGCGACCCTCGTGTGCCCGGCCCGCCGCAGCCCGTCCTCGACCAGGACCGTCGACGGCGCCCAGATCGGGCCGCGCCAGTAGCCGTCGGCGACGTAGTGGGCCGAGTCCGTCGGCTCGGTCGCCAGCCCGTGGGTGGTCAGGTGCGTCTTGACGGCCCGGGCGAGCGCTGCGGCGACTGGGGCGGGAAGGCCGGCGCCGAGTGCGATGGGCATCAGGTCGAGCAGGCTGCGGCTGGCCCGCCGCCGCCCCGTGCGGGGGCTGCGGGTGAAGAAGCGCTCCCCGTCCCACAGGTCGCGCAGCATCGCGTCGCGGATGCGGTCGGCCTCCCCGGCCCACCGGTCGGTGGGCTCGCCCAGCTCGGCTGCGAGGTCGGTCAGGCAACGCAGCTGCGCGACCAGGAACGCTGCGAGATCGGCCGTCTGCAGGACGCGGTCCTCGTCGAAGGTGGTGGCGTTGTCCCAGCCGCTGTCGTTGCCGTGCTGGTAGTGGGGCAGGTCGTGGCCGGGAGCCCGGCGGGCGTCCAGCCAGAACCCGCTCCAGCGGGCCAGCCGGTCGTACGTCTCGGCCAGCGCCGCACGGTCCAGAGGCTCGGGCATCCGTCGACGCAGGTGACGCAGAGCCCAGCCGTGGATGGGGGGCTTGACGTAGTTGTGGAGAACCTCCGAGTGAGTGACCGAGTCGGGCAGGGCACCCGCTTCGTCCTGGTGGTCGAACGGAAGCTGGAACTGGTGCCAGGCGAGCTCCGGCTCGCCGGCTGCCAGGGCGATGGCGTTGAAACAGTGGTCCCAGCTCCAGACCTTGTCCATCCAGTGCTTGGACATCAGCACGGCCGGCCGCGTGACGAAGCCCGCCGGGCCGACGGTGGCGGACCACAGCACGTATGCGGCCAGGTCGGCGGCCGGGGTGTCGGCACCGCGCCAGGGCGCGACCGCGTCCACGAACGCGGCGAACTCGGTGCTCCGGTCGCGGCACAACTGGTCGAAGGAGACGGATCGGGTGTACGGCGGCCGGGCGGTGGCGTACTCCTCGACCGCGATCTCCCACGGCTCGTCGCCGGAAAGGTCCAGGAACCGGTTGGCGGTCCCGAGCGCCTCCACGCCCGCGGCCCTGTGCAGCGCCCCGGCGAGCACCGTGACCCGGTAGCGGCGACCCGTCTCGTACGACGTGAAGACGTGTGCGTCCGTGGCGGGGTCGAGGTAGAGGTACGTGCCGCTGAACGGAGTCAAGGCGGGCTCGGCCGCGGCGCGAGCGCGGTCTCCCGGTCGACGGTGCCACGCGGCGCAGCCGGTCCGTGGCCGCGCCGTCCGCACCGGCGAGGTCGGTGAGCTGGTGCAGCACCGCGT
>NZ_JBFAIU010000174.1:0-15680 GCF_040654855.1 Asanoa sp. NPDC050611 | reverse complement strand
CATCACCCGCCCGGGTCGTGGATTCGCGGCCGCCGACGAACTGTCCGTCGACGCTTGGCGCTTGATCGACGTTGGCCGCGATCCTGGCCAGGGGAAACGCCGAGGCCGAGGCGATGGCGCGCAAAGCGGACGCGTTCGCCACCTACGGCGACGCCGCGGTGCTGGACCCGCTGGTCCGGGTGCTGCCCGACGTGGTCGAGGCGGCGAGCCGGCCTATGAGCGCGATCGACAAGATGACCGTCATCTCGACGGACGGCGCGTCGGCGCTGGCCCGGAACGTGGCCGGCAACGTGGCCCAGGGCCTGCAGCTCGGCACGGACCTGACCGGGGTCGACCTGGCCCGCCTGCTCGCCCGCCTCGGCGACGTGGTCGACGCGGACAACGGCGACCAGCCACCCGCCGTCAAGGGCAGGTAGTCACCGGGCGCGGCTGACCGGCAGGTCGTCGATGCTGACGGCCAACCGGACCGCGTCGTCGTCGACCTCGAGCACCTCCGTCAGGGCCGCGTAGCACACGCGCCTTGGCGGAGGGCCGTGCAGGACGATCTGCAGGTAACCCTCGCGGACCATGCGGGCCGCCGCCGGGCTGGCCAGCCCGGGCAGCGTGTGCACGCTCCAGCCGGGGATCATCGAGGCGATGTCGTTGCCCGCCTCCCCGATCCGCCGGCCGTCGTCGGACACCGCGAGCGGGTCGGGTCGGTGCAGGTCACGGATGCGGCCGATCTTCACGCCGGTGCGGTCGACCACGGTCAGACCGGGACGAAGCCGGTGTTGGTGCTGGTCGGGACTGAACCGGCCACTGCGGATGTCACTCATCGCAGCCTCCGTGTCATGAGGTGCCTAACTCCACCGTCCCACGCCGGACGGCAGGTGCCCAGCCTTTCTGGGCCAGACGGGCCGGAACCGCCCGAACAGTCAGGAGGCGTACGCCTCGACCTCGTAGATGCGGGCCGCGCGGTCGGTCGTGTTGGTCGGCGTGATGATGTTCAGCCGCAGGTAGCGGGTCGCGACCGGGCCGAACGTGCTCGTCGTGACGCTGGCCGTGTTGCCCCGGACCTGGCTGACGGTGGTCCAGGTGACGCCGTCCACGCTCGTCTGTAGGTCGAAGTCGCGCGTGTTGAGGCCCGCGCTCTCGCCGCCGGCGCCCGCGTGCCGGATGACGACCCGGCCGACGTTCGTGGTCGCCTGCAGGTCCACGCGCCACCACTTGGTGGTGCCGAGCGAGCACCACTTGTCGGCGTTGCCGCCGTTGGTCGTGCCGTTGACGGCCTTCTCCGGCCCCTCGCCGGCCGCGCACTGGCTGTCGGCCGTCGCGGGCCTGCGCAGCGCCAGGTTGGGCGTCGCCGTGCCGGTCAGCGCGAAGTCGTCGATGTCGAACAGGCCGCCGCCGCTGCCGGTGAAGACGAGGTACAGCGGGCCCGAGCCGGCGGACAGGGCGGTCGAGACCTCGGCGTAGACGCCGTACCCGCCGGTGTTCGGCACCGCGACGGAGCCGAGCAGCGGACCCGTGGCCGAACCCGACCGCACCTGGATCGTGCCGCCCGTGCCGCCCGAGGAGATCCGGGCCGAGAATCCGGTCCGGCCCGACACGTCGACCCCGGCGAAGCCGATCCAGTCGCCGTTGTCGACGTAGCCGACCCGGTTGCCGCCGTGCGCCGCCGCGTCCGCGACGACCTGAACGCCGGACTGCGCGGTGAACGACTCGGCCTCGACGCGGCCGGTCGGCGCGGTCGCCCACGGCACCTGCGGCGAGCGGTAGAAGGTGATGCCCTGGACGGTCCAGCGTGGACCCTGCGCGCCCAGCCGCGCCCGGAAGCCGTCCCAGTCGCGCGCGGACTGCGGCGACCAGGCCAGCTCCGCCAGGGCCGGCAGCCGCGGGAACGCCATGAACTCGATGTCGGACAGCCGGGTGAGGGTCTCGGCCCACATCGGCGCCTCGACGCCGACGATCGCGCTGGCCGGGACGCCGGGCAGCAGGGTGCCGGGATCCCAGTCGTACGCCGTCCGCACCTCGATCAGGCCGGCCCAGCTGAGCCCCAGCGGCGTCTCGGGCGTGTACTTCATGTCGAGGTACGTCTTGTTGGCCGGCGACAGCAGCACCTTGTCGCCCTTGGCGACGGCCGCGGTGAGGTCGGCGTCGGAGGTGGTCGTGCCCCAGAACTGCGCGATCCGGTTCGGCGTGTGGTCGGCCTGCCCGAGCTGGTGCCAGCCCACCACGGTCTTGCCGGTCGCGCCGACGAACGGCTGGACGCGGTTCATGAACGTGCGGTAGTCGGCGTCGGAGGTGGAGTGCGCCTCGTCGCCGCCGATGTGCAGGTACGGGCCGGGCGTGAGGGCCGCCAGCTCGGTCAGCACCTGCCGGACGAACGTGTACGTGATCTCCTTGCCGACGCAGAACGAGCTGAAGCCCAGGTCGGTGCCGGTGTAGAGCGGCGGCGCGACGTTGTCGCAGTTGAGCTCGGCGTACGAGGCGAGGGCGGCGTTGGTGTGCCCCGGCATGTCGATCTCGGGCACGACCGTGACGTGCCGGGCCGCGGCGTACGCGACGAGGTCGGTGTACTGCGCCTTGGTGTAGTAGCCGCCGGGACCGCCGCCGACCTGGGTGCTGCCGCCGTAGGTGGCCAGCCGCGGCCACGCGTCGATCACGATCCGCCAGCCCTGGTCGTCCGACAGGTGCAGGTGCAGCGTATTGATCTTGTACTGGCTGATCTCGTCGATGTACCGCTTGACCACGTCCACGCCGAAGAAGTGCCGGGACACGTCGAGCATCGCGCCGCGGTAGCCGTACCGCGGCCGGTCGACGATCCGCCCACCGGCGACCTCCCATGGTCCGGGTTGGACGGTGCGCGCCTCGACGGCGGCCGGGAGCAGCTGCCGCAACGTCTGCACGCCGTAGAACAACCCGGCCGTCGTCTGTGCCCGGATGATGATCGCGGCGGCGGTCACGTCGAGCTGGTAGCCCTCGGCGCCGACGCTCGCGTCCGCACCGGACAGCAGCAGCGCGATGCCGCTCGTGGGCGTGCCGGTGGTGGTGCTCACGGGCAGCGCGTACCCGGTGGACGGCCGCAGGATGCCGGCGAGGTAGGCGCCGACGTCGGCGGCGGCCGGCGCGGTCTGGATCGTGGCGCCCGCCGGCAGCCGGTGGACCACGCCGGTCGCGGGTTGCACGGACGCGGGTGCCGGCACCACGCTCCGCAGGCTCACCACAGCGGCACTGGCCGGAGTGGAACCGACCGGGACGAGCGCGGCGGCGACCACCACGGCGGTTGCGGACAAGGCGGCGCGACGGCGCATGACGTCCTCCAGCGAAACAGTAAAGTTTCCTGCGAGTTCGACGGCAGGCTATGTCTCGCCGGCAGTGGTGTCAAGGAACGGTCTCCAGCCATGGACGGGTCTGCACACGATAACGTTCGGACGCATGCGCGCCGTCGTGTGCGCCCGCTTCGACGGGCCTGAGGTCCTGCGGCTGGTCGACGTGGCTGCGGCCGGCCCTGACCGTTCCCGGCACGTACGCGGAACCCTTGACCGAGATGTTCGACCTCGTGGCCGCCGGCGCGCTGAACCCGTTGGTCGCCGCCGCCTACCCGCTGGAAGAGGCCGCCCGCGCGTTCGCGGACATCCTCGCCCGCCGCACGACCGGGAAGGTGACGCTACGCCCCTAGGGCTTTGACGATCTTCTGCTGGGCGTCCGCCAACTCGGTGGCCGGCACGTCGTGGCGGACGTTGCGGAAGTCGAAGTCGGTCATGTCGCGGGCGGGGAACACGTGCACGTGTGCGTGCGGCACCTCGAACCCGGCGATCACGAGACCGGCCCGCGGCACGTCGAACGCGGTGCGGACGGCGGCGCCGACCCGGGCGGCGACCGACATCACCCGGCCCCACAGCGCCGGGTCGAGCGTGGTCCAGTCGTCGACCTCGGCGACCGGCACGACCAGCGTGTGCCCGGTCGTCAGCGGCGCGATGCTGAGGAACGCCACCACCTCGTCGTCGCGGTGGACGAAGCGGCCCGGCAGCTCGCCGGCGATGATCCTGGTGAACACGGTCGTCATGGCAGGCATCATTCCAAAAGCGACTTGAGGGTACGCAGGTCGGCCAGCACCGTGGCGGCGTCGGTCTCGAACGCCTCGGGGCTGGTGCCCTCCCGCCGGAACACGGTGAACACGATCTCGCTGCCCTCGCCGTTGGCGAACACGCGCAGCGGGTTGTAGAACGTCTCACCCGACGGGAACGTCACGTCGTGGTCGAGGATCCCGAACGCGTTGTGCGGCGCGAACGAGATCTCCACCGTGCCGGCCGGCGTCTGGCCCAGCCACCGCCCGTCGACCTGCTCGATCGACCCGGTCAACCCGGCCGCCCAGCGCGGCAGGTTGGCCGGGTTCGCGGCGAACGCGTACACCTCGGCCGGCGACCGTGCGATGGCGACACTCACGTGCAGCGACTCGTAGATCACCCGACAGTCGTACCACGCCTGACGTTTCCCTGCGGCGGCTACCCTCCGCCCGGTGCTGCTCACGCCGGCCGGCGGGTGGCTGTTCGCCCGCCGCTACCAGCGGACCCGGTCACTGCTGGTGGCGTCGGTCGAGCACAGCCGCTCCGGTGTGCTCGCGTTCACCATCGGCCTCGGCGACCTCTTCTATCACGGAGCGACCTGAGCGGCCGGCCGCGGCCCGTAGCGCTCGGCGGCCCGCGCCCGGGCCTTCGCGGCCTCGGTCTCGCGGTCGCGCGGCGGCGCCTTGATCACCAGCGTCTCGAGCAGCGCGCGGGTGGCCTCGGTGACGGCCTGCACGGCCTGATCGAACGCCTCCTGGTTGGCGGCCGACGGCTTGGTCGTGCCGCTGACCTTGCGCACGTACTGCAGCGCGGCGCTCTCGATCTCGTCCTCGGTGGCGGGCGGCTCGAAGTTGCTCAGGACCCGGATGTTCCTACACATCCGCCCAGCATGGCACGCCTGAAGCCGGCTCGCCCCTACCGGCAGTCGATGATGACGAGGCCGGAGCCGGTGGTGCTGGCGGTCGCCGTCGGCAGGCCCGCCGCGGCCGCGAGTCGGACGTAGTCGTCGATGCCGCGTTCGCGCCCGCCGGCCAGGACCAGCATGCGCAGGTTCATCTCCGCGAACATCGCCGGGTCGTCGCCGGCCGTGCCGTGTGACTCGACGATCACCACCCGGCCGTTCCCGCCGGCGGCGTCCGCGCAGCGGCGCAGGATCGCCGTCGCCTGCTCGTCGTTCCAGTCGTGGAGCACGGCGCACAGCAGGTACACGTCGCCGCCGGCGGGGAGCGGGTCGAAGAAGCTCTGTCCCACGAACTCGCAGCGGTCGGCCAGACCCTGCTCCGCCAGGAAGCGCCGGCCGCGCGCCACGGTGCCGGGCAGGTCGACCAGCGTCGCGCGGATGGCCGGGTCGGCCCGCAGCACCTCGGCGAGCAACGCCCCGGTGCCGCCGCCGACGTCGACCACGTGGCGCACACCGGACCAGTCGTACGCCGTCGCCGCCGTGGTCCGGGTCGAGGCCGCCATCGACGCGTCGAACGAGGCCGCCAGGGCCGGGTCGGCGGCGAGATGCTCCCAGTACGGCGCGCCGAAGGCCGCCTCCCACGCCGGTTCGCCGGTGCGGACGGTGTGCATCAGCTCCGTGAACGCCAGGTCCATCCGCCCGCCGAACTCCGCCAGGTCGAACATGGCCCGCATCCCGGCCGGATGGTCCGACCGCAGCAGCTCGGCCGGTCCGGTCAGGGCGAACCGGTCCGGCGCCGGCTCGGCGAACACGCCGTGACAGGCGAGGTGCCGCAACACGCGGCCGAGCGCGTCCGCGTCGGTGCCGGTCCGGTCGGCCAGCTCCCCGATCCGCTCGACACCGTCGCCGATCAGGTCGGCCAGCCGTAGCGTCGCGGCCACGCGTACCGCCATCGGTGTCACCAGGTCCGTGAGCGGCGCCAACCGCCGCCAGGCATCCGCAGGCGAGGTCACCGCCCCACGCTAGCGGCACGCTGTCGTTTCTGTACAAGACCGCGGGCGCGCTCCCTCAATAACATGGTCCAGACGTTCGGAACATGACTCACGAGGGAGAACCGCACATGCGTGATCTGGTCTACACCGGCTTCATGTCGCTCGATGGTGTCCTCGACTCGCCCGGCGGGCCGGAGGAGGGGCACCGCAGCGGTGGCTGGGTGGTCAAGGACCTCGAGTTCGTGCCCGAGGCGTGGTCGATCAAGGGTGAGGAGCTCGCCGACACGACGGCGTTGCTGTTCGGGCGGCGCAGCTACGAGGCCTTCGCGCCGGTCTGGCCGGGCTCCGAGGATCACGCCCCCTACAAGGAGCTGCCGAAGTACGTGCTGTCGACCACCCTGTCCGAGGACGCGCTCGTCGACGGGTGGGGCCCGACGACGATCCTGCGCTCGGTCGACGACGTCGCCAAGCTCAAGCAGGGCGACGGTGGCGCCATCTTCATCCACGGCAGCGCCGAGCTGGCGCGGCGGCTCGGCGAGGCCGGCCTGATCGACCGCTACCACCTGCTGGTCTTCCCGGTGCTGCTCGGCGCGGGCAAGGGCCTGTTCACCGACGCCGACATCGACAAGCAGATGCTGAAGCTGCGCGACTCGGCGACCTACAAGAACGGCATCCTCAAGCTGATCTACGACGTCGTGCGCTGATCCAGCGCCAGGGCGATCGCGCCGCCGGTGCCCTCGCGGAGCTGGCGTACGCTGCGGCCGACGTAGCGGCGTAACCCGCGGATCAGGTGCGGCTCGTCGAAGTAGTCCAGTTTGGACACCACGTCGGCGACCGGGGTGCCGGCGGCCAGCAGGGTCGCCGCCTCGCGGGCGCGTTCGATCTGGCGCACGGCGCCCTGCGTGAGGCCCGTCGCCGAGCGGAACCGGCGCTCGAGGGTGCGGGCGGACACGTCCGGGCGATAGCCGCGCCGCACGTCGGCGACGAGCGGGTCGCGCACCACGGCCCCGGCCCGCACGAGGCGCTCGACCAGGGCCTCGGCGTCGTCGGGGCCGGGCGTCTCCCAGCGCGCGCCGTCGAGCCAGAACGCGCGGTGCGTGGCGTCGGGCAACTCGGCGCCGCCGTCGACGAGGTCGGGGGTGGGCACGGCCCGCAGCGACGTGCCCACCGCGAACTGGATGCCGACGAACCGCGCGCCCTCGGGCACCGGCGCCGTGCCCGTCCGCGTCTCGGGACCGGTGATGCTCGCGTAGGCGCGCCCCTCCTGCACGAAGAACACGAGGCCCCAGGACACCTCGGCGACCGACGTCATCTCGAAGACGCCGTCGCTCGTGCACGTCCAGACGCTCTCGACCCACGGCGAGTCGGACGCGCGCGTATCGAACAGCAGTGCCACCTGAGCAGGATAAACTCGGATCTTGTGCTCCGCGTACGGGGGATTGGAGCTGCTGTGACGATCCAGAAGGAGACCTTCGACCTGGGCGTGCCGTGGGAGGACGCCGCGGGCTACGCGCAGGCGGTGCTGGTCGACGACACCGTCTACATCTCCGGCCAGCTCGGCCACCGGCCCGACGGCACGCTGGTGTCACCGGCGCCCGAGGGCGGGCGGGGCGTCGACCAGTCGGTCATGCGGGACCAGATGGTCCAGACCTACGCGAACGCCCGCGCGGTGCTCGCGCACTTCGGCTGCACGTTCGACAACGTCGTCGAGGAGGTCGTGTTCGCGACCGACATCGGCGCGGCGCTGGCCGTGATGCGCGGGGTCCGCGACGACGTCTACACCGGCGTCAGCAAGCCCAAGGTCGCGAACACCACCGTCGGCGTGACCGCGCTGGCGCTGCCCGGGCAGGCCGTCGAGATCAAGCTCATCGCCCGTCGCTGACCCGGATCACGATCTTGCCGCGGCGGCCGTGCTGCTCCAGGGCCTCGTAGGCCGCGCGCGTCTCGGCCAAGGGCAGCACGCGGTCGACGACGGGCGTGAGCCGGCCGTCGTCGACCAGCGCGGCGACCGAGCGCAGGTCGTCGCGGTCGGGCTCGACGACGAAGAAGGCGCCGCGGGCGCCGTGGCGCCGTGCCTCCTCCTCGTCGGGCGGGGCGGACAGGCTGACCAGGATGCCGCCCGGCTTCAGCACGGACCACGACCGCGACTGCGTCTCGCCGCCGACGAGGTCGACCACCACGTCGAGATCGGAGACCTGTTCCTCGAAGCGCTCCCGGGTGTAGTCGACGACCTGCTCGGCGCCGAGCCCTTCGACGAACTCCCGCTGGTCGGCGCCGGCGGTGGCGATGACGTGCGCGCCGAGGGCGGCGGCGATCTGCACCACGTAGGTGCCCACCCCGCCGGCACCGCCGTGCACCAGCACGCGCTGGCCGCGTTGCAGACCGGCGTGGTCGACCAGCGCCTGCCAGGCGCTCAGCCCGGCCAGCGGGACGGCGGCCGCGTGCTCGTGGTCGACCGTCGTGGGCTTGGCGGCCAGGATGTCCGCGGGCAGCACCACGAACTCCGCCGCCGCGCCGTCGTGCACGAACGGGATCAGCCCGAACACCTCGGCGCCGGCGTCGAGCGCGCCACCGGCGACGACCCCGGAGAACTCGTGCGACGGGATGATCGGCGTGCGCTCGGGCCCGGTGCCGTCGCTGCGGTACGTCCAGGTCTGGTCCCAGGTCAGCTCCTGCGGGGTGATCGAGGCGGCCTGGACGGCGACCAGCACCTCGCCCGGCCCGGGCTCGGGTCGCGGCGCGGTCTCGAGGACGAGCTGTTCGGGTCCGCCGCGGGTGTGTGCCCGTACGGCTTGCATGGTGGCCATCACCTCAACCTAATCGCGTGGCGGGCGCCCGCCCGGGTAGCGCAAAATCGTGTCCGTGGTTGATCCAGTTGAGCGGCTCGTCCTGCGTGTCCCGGAGACGGCCGATCTGGAGCGGCTGTTCGCGCTCTACTCGGATCCGCGGGTCTGGGGTCCCGACCCGGTGAGCCGCCAGGACGACCGTGCGCAGACGGAGCAGATGATCGCCAACTGGCGTGCCGCCTGGGCCCGCGACGGCCTCGGCATGTGGACCGCCTGGGACGGCGACGAGTTCGTCGGGATCGGTGGCTGCGCGGTGCGCTTCGCCGTGGCGTGGAACCTCGGGTTCCGGTTGCGCCCGGCGTGCTGGGGCCGCGGCTACGCCCACGAGATCAGCGCGGCCGGCATCGCCGCCGCCCGCCGGCGCCGCCCGGAGCTGCCCGTCACGGCGTTCCTGGTCGAAGGCAACGACCGGTCCCTGCGTACGGTCGAGCGACTGGGCCTGAAGCGGGTCTGGCGCGGCCCGGACGCGGGCAACCCCGACCCCACCGCGATCCGGCTGCTCTACAGCGACCAGCTGCTGGAGCCCAACGTGCTGACCGCGCTGACCGAGCGATGATCGTCGAGAACGTCGCGTTCCCGGGCGGCCGGCACTGCGAGACCACCGCGCTCGGTGCCCTGCTGCGCCACGCCGGCGTCGAGCTGTCCGAGCCGATGCTGTTCGGCCTCGGCGCGGGGCTGGGCTTCGTCTACTGGGACGCCAAGGCCATGGCCGTCCCGTTCCTCGGCGGCCGCACGAAACCGCTGGAGATCGTCCGGACGGTCGGCGATCGGCTGGGCCTGACGCTGGACGTACGCGAGACCGGGTCATCGGGCAAGGCGTGGCAGCACGTCGAGGAGGCGCTGGCCGGCGGCCGACCGATCGGCCTGCAGCTCGACTCCTACCACCTGGACTACTTCACCACGAAGGTCCACTTCGGCGGGCACACCGTCGCGATGTACGGCTACGACGACACCCACGCCTACCTGCTCGACACGGCCCAGCAGGGCGGCGCCGTGACGACCACGCTGGCGAGCCTGGCCCGCGCCCGGGCCGAACGCGGCCCGATGACCGCCCGGCACCTGTCCTTCACGATCGCCGCACCCACCGGACCGCCGGACCTGGGCGACGCGATCCGGGCGGCCGTGCGCGACAACGCGCACGCCTTTCTCCACCCGCCGATCGCCAACCTCGGCCACCGCGGCATCGCCAAGGCGGCCCGGCTGGTCCCGGGCTGGCTCGACCGCGCCCACGACCCGTCACACGACCTCCCGCTCGCCGCGACGCTGATGGAACGCGGCGGCACCGGCGGCGCCCTGTTCCGGGCCATGTACCGCGATTTCCTCGCGGAATCCGCGGAGATCGTCGACGACGCCACGATCAGGCGCGGTCACCAGATGTACGCCGCGATCGCCCCGCTCTGGACCGAGGTCGCCGCGCACATCACCGCCGCCGGCCAGACCGGCGAGGCGGCACACCTGGCCCGCGCCGGTGCGATCCTCACCGACCTCGCCGAACGCGAACGCCAGGCGATGGAGACGCTGAGCCACGCCTGACCGCGGCCCGGGTTCAGGCGCCGAAGCGCGGTGTGGGCAGCCCGCGGGCGCCAGGATCCAGGAGCAGGACCTGGCCGGCCAGCGGTGCCGGGTCGCCGCCGACGCGGGCCGAGGTCACCGCCAGCACGTCGAGGTCCGGGCCGACGAAGGCGCAGCGGGTCGGCTTGGCCACCGGGACCGGCACGACGCGGTCGACCGAGCCGTCCGGCGCGTAGCGGACGATGCGGGAGCCGCCGAACTTGCAGTTCCAGAGGAAGCCCTCCGCGTCGACCGTCAGGCCGTCCGGGAACCAGTCGTGGTCCTCGTCGGACACGAACACCGAACCGTCGCCGACCCAACCCGACGGCGACACCGGGTACGCGCGGATCAGCCGCACGGTCGAGTCCACGTGGTACATCGTCGCGCCGTCCGGGCTCCAGGCCGGGCCGTTGGAACAGACGATCCCACCGAAGGCGCGGGTGACCGTCAGCGACGCGTCGACGCGGTAGAACGAGCCCAGCGGCTTCTGTTCGGCCATGTGCATCGAGCCGACCCAGAACGCGCCGGCCGGGTCGACGGCGCCGTCGTTGAGGCGGGTGCCAGACGGGGTGTCGATGCCGCGGACGACCTCGACCTTGCCGGTGTCGACGTCGCAGAACGCCAGCGCGTCCCGCAGCGCCGCGACCAGGCCCCCGCCCGCGCGCAGGGCGACGCTGCCGACCAGGTCCGGCACCGGCAGGCTGCGCACCGGGCCGGCGGGCCAGTCCCTGGCATAGATCCTGCGGTCGAGGATGTCGACCCAGTAGAGCCGCGAACCGTCCCACAGTGCGCTTTCGCCGAGCTCGCACGGGATGTCGCTGAACACGGTCACGTCAGTCATGGGCCTTCTCCCGGCCGTAGGCGAACAGGATCGCGAGGATGACCAGGCCGTAGATGATCAGCCGGCCGTACTCGGGGACGCGCTGCGCCGCGAGGAACGTGGTCACCGCGACGAGGGTCAGCGAGCCGGCGATGACACCGAGGTAGTGGCCGCGGCCGCCGAGGATGGAGACGCCGCCGACCACGACGGCCGCGATGGACTCGAAGAGGTACGGGTCGCCGAGGCCGAGCGACGGCTGCCCGCCGTACGCGACGAGGGCGATCCCCGCGAGCGCGGCGAAGACACCGCTGCATGTGTAGAGGGCCACGGTGACGCCCCGCACGCCGACGCCGGACAGGAACGCGGCGCGCGGGTTGACGCCGACGGCGTACACCCGGCGCCCGAAGGTCGTCAGCGTGAGCAGCACGGTCATGAACACGCCCACGCCGGCCCAGAGCAGGAGTTGTGCGGGCAGGCCGCCGGAGAACAGGCCGCGCAGCGGGGACGGGGCGTAGGAGCCGCACGACGCGCAGGTCAGGCCCTTCGAGAGGCCGAGGGTCAGGCCCTGCATCACGCCGTTCATGCCGAGCGTCATGACGACGGCCGGCACGCCGAGCCAGGCGACGCCGACGCCGTTGCCGAGCCCGACCAGCGCGCCGACGCCGAGCGCGAGCACGATCGCCAGCGGTGCGCGCGACGTCTGGCCGAGGCTCGTGGTGGTGAGCACGATCGCGGCGCCGTTGAGCACCCACGGTATCGACAGGTCGATGCCGCCGACGAGCACGACCAGCATCTGCCCGGCCGCGACGAAGCCGGTGAAGCTGGCGACGACCAGCATGACCCGCAGGCTCGACCAGGACGCGAAGCCGGGGTGCAGGAGCGCGCCGACCAGCAGGACGGCGGCGGTGCCGGCGAGGGCGTAGAGGATGCGCCGGGCGCCGGGGGACAGGCGGCTCATGACGACCGCCGGCGGCGGGCGACGAGGCCGGCGACCGTGCCGAGCAGCACGGCCACGACGAGGAACAGGCCCTGGAACAGCGACTGGTAGAGCGGGTCGATGCCGGCGAAGAACAGGATGTCGATGACGAGGGTCAGGGCGACCGCACCGGCGACGGCCCCGAGCGCGCTGCCCCGGCCGCCGGTGAACGCGACGCCGCCGACGACGACCGACGCGATCGAGGTGAGGATGAACGGGGTGCCGGCGTTGGCGTCCCCGGCCGTGGTGGTCGACACGTAGAACACCGCGGCGAGCGCGGAGCAGAAGCCGGACAGCGCGTACACCTTGAGCTTCACGGCCGCCGCGGGCACGCCGACCGCGCGGGCGCTGCTCTCGTCGCTGCCGACCGCGTACACCCGCATGCCGAACCGGGTCCGGCGCAGCACGAGCCAGCCGGCGACCGCGAGCCCGAGCCAGCCGAGGCCGGTCGGCGTGCCCGGGTTCGTCAGCACGAGCCGCACCGAGGGCGGGATCGAGCCCCCGGGGACCGGCAGCACCCGCAGCGCGAGGCCCATGAAGATGGACAGGGTCGCGAGCGTGGTGAGGATCGGCGCGATCCGGCCGTACGCGACGACGAGCCCGTTGAGCGCGCCGCACGCGGTGCCGAGGGCCAGCACCACGACGAGCCAGGGAACCGACGCCGTGGCCGCGGTGACCGCGACGCAGAGGCTGACGACCCCACCGACCGACAGGTCGATGCCGCCGGTGAGCACGACCAGGCTCTGGCCGATCGCGACGAAGACGAGCGGCAGCGTGGTGTTCAGGATCGACAGGTAGTCGAACGACGTGGGGAACCGGCCCAGCCGTGACGTGTAGACCACGAGGTACGCCACCGCGGTGGCGGCCAGCACCAGGTAACCGAGGCTGACCCGGCGTAACGTCTCACGCATCCTGACCCTCCTTGATGGACGCCGCGACGATGCGTTCCGCGTCGCCGACCGGCCCCGCCAGCTCCGCGGCCACGCGGCCCTCGCGCAGCACCAGCACCCGGTGGCAGAGGTGGGCGATCTCCTCGGTCTCGCTGGAGTGGTAGAGGATCGCCCGGCCCTGCGCGGCGAGCGTCGCGACCAGTTCGTAGATGTCGTGCTTGGTGGCCGCGTCGACGCCGCGGGTCACGTCGTACAGCAGCAGGATCCTCGCGTCGGTGAGCAGCCAGCGGGCCATCACGACCTTCTGCTGGTTGCCGCCCGACAGCGTGTCGGCGGCCCGGCTGGTCGAGCGGCCCGCCCCGATCCGGAGCCGGTCCACGATGGACGTCACGGCGAGGCGTTCGGCGCGGCGGTTGACGAAGCCGGCGGTGGCGCGCCGCGACAGGGTCGCGGCGGCGATGTTGTCGCGGATCGACAGTGGCAGGAACAGGCCTTCGGCCTTGCGGTCCTCGGGCACGTAGGCGATGCCGACGCCGGCCCGGATCGCGTCCTTCGGCGAACGGACCGTGACCGTCCGCCCGTCGACCGTGATCGTGCCGGCGGCGGCCCGTTGCGCCCCGAAGAGCGTCAGGAACAGGTCCCGCTGTCCCTGGCCCGCGAGGCCGCCGACGCCGAGGATCTCGCCGCGGCGCAGGTCGAGGTCGACACCGCGGAGGCGTCCGCCGTGCAGGCCCGTCACGCGCAGGGCGCTCTCGGCGGTGGGCTCGGTGGTGATCTCCGGGTACGCGCCGGCGAAGCTGCGCCCGCTCATCAGCGTGACGGCCTCGGCCTCGGAGAGGCGCTCGCGGGTGGCGACCCGGGTGCCGTTGCGGAACACGGTCACCTGGTCGGCGAGCGCCTCGATCTCGCGCCAGCGGTGCGAGGTGAAGATGACGCACGAGCCTTCGTCCCGCAGGCGCCGCATGTGCCCGGCGAGCCACTCGACCTGCCGGTCGGGGAGCGCCGCGGTCGGCTCGTCGAGGATGACGACGCGGGGTTCGCCGGCCAGCACCCGGACCAGTTCGACCACCTGCCGCTGCGCCACCGACAGGTCGGCGGCGGTGGCCCGCGGGTCGATGTCGTCGACGCCGTAGTGGCGCAGCACCTCCGCCGCCACGGGTGCCAGTCGGCCGCGGCGGACCAGCCCGAGCCGGCCTCGGGGCGGGGCCTGGAGGAGCAGGTTCTCCGCCACGGTCAGGTCGGGGAGCAGAGACAGCTCCTGGAACGCGGTCGCCACGCCCATCCGCCGCCGGGTGGCCGGGTCGACGACCCGGCTGACCTCCGTGCCGAGGATCTCCACCGTGCCCTGGTCGGGCTTGATCAGCCCACACAGGATCTTGATGAGGGTGCTCTTGCCCGCGCCGTTCTCGCCGGCGAGGGCGTGGATCTCGCCGGGACGCGCCGCGAACGACGCGTCCCGGAGCGCCTGGACCCCGCCGAAGGCGCGGTCGACGCCGGATGCCCGCACCGCGAAGGTCTCGGAGCCGGACCGGGGCGGAGCCGGCGCCATCGACGAGGTCCCGGTCACGGCGTGCCGAGCTTGACGTCGAGGGTCTTGCCCGGGCACGGCGTGCCGTCGGTCGCCGCTTCCTGGCACAGCACGACGATGGCGTCGGGTCCCGAGTCGGTGAAGTCGGCGAAGAAGCTGTCCGGCAGGTCCGGGAAGACCGTCTCGCCGGGCACCATGTTGTCCGACGTCGCGACCGGGAACGGGATCGTGATGCTCTCCTTGGGATGCTCGCCCTTGACGACCGCGCGGGCCAGCTCCAGCGAGATCACCGACAGGAACGGCGGTTGCCCGATCGACATGCCGGTCACCTTCGGCGTGAGCAGGCCGGCCATGTACTTGCGGAACCCGTTCTCGGCCTCGCCGCCGACGACCGGCATCGGGCGGTCGGCGGCGCCGAAGGCCTTGATGACGCCGTCCGTGCCGCCGGACACCCAGACACCGTCGACCTTGGGCAGGTTGGGCAGCTGGGCCGAGGTGTTGCGCTGGGCGGTGGCCGAGTCCCACATGCCCGTGTACGTGGCCACGACCTTGATGCCGGGGTTGGCCGCGAAGACCTCCTTGGCGCCCTTGTTGCGGTCGTTGTCCGCGCCCGTGCCGGCGACGCCGGTCACCATCACGACGTTGCCCTGTCCCTTGAGCTGGTCGACGATGAACTGCGCGAGCTGCTGGCCGAACTTGACCTGGTCGGTGTTGACGGTCAGCCCGCACGTGTTGTCGACGGTGTTGTCGAACGAGACGATCACGATGCCGCGGTCGCAGGCCTGCTGCACCACGCCGTTGAGCCCGCTGGTCGAGGCGGCGTTGATGACGATCGCGTCGACGCCCTGCGAGATGAGGTTGGAGATCTGACGCGACTGGGTCGAGACGTCGTTACCGGCGTTGAACACGCTGCACTCGACCTCGTCGACGTACGGCGGCATCGCGCAGGCGGCCTTGTAGACGTTCTCCATCTCCACGCGCCACTGGTTGCCGATGAACGAGTTGGAGAGGGCGATCTTGATCTTGCCGGCCCTGAAGGACGACCACCGGCTCGTAGCCGACCTGCTCGACCAGGTCGAAGGCGCGGCACGCCAGCTCGGCGGCAACGACGCCGCACCCCGGCGCAA
>NZ_JBFAIU010000173.1:0-15776 GCF_040654855.1 Asanoa sp. NPDC050611 | reverse complement strand
GGCTGCTGCTTGAGGCCTGGCAGCAGCCAAGCCGTGAACAGCGCGCCCAGGGCCGCCACCGCGGCGCCGCCGAGCAGCGCCAGCTGGAAGCCGTCGGTGGCCGCCACCGGCGGCGTGTTGCCGCTCGTCAGCGACGATGTGGTGGCCGCGGTCGCGATGGCCACCGCGATCGCCAGGCCGATCGAGCCGCCGACCTGCTGGGTCGTGTTGATCAAGCCGGACGCGAGGCCCGACTCGTCCGACCGGGCGCCGGCCGTCGCGGCCAGGGTGACCGGGATGAACATCAGCGCACCGCCGACACCGGCCAGCAACGACGGGCCGAGCAGCTCGGTCCAGTAGCTGCCCTGCGCGGTCAGCAGCAGCGCGAGCCAGACCAGCGACCCGGCAGTGATGATCATGCCGGCCAGCAGCGGTGTCTTGAACCCGATGCGGGTCACGATGCGCGAGGTGAACCCCGCGAACAGGATCAACGTGATCGCGAACGGCAGCTGGCCGAAACCGGCCTCGATCGGGCTGTAGCCCCAGACCTGCTGCATGAACAGCGTCAACACGAAGAACATCGGGAACACCGCGGCGGTCACGGTCAACGCGATCAGGTTGGCGCTGCGCAGCGTCTTCTGCCTGAAGACGTGCAACGGCACCAGCGGGTGCTTGGCCCGCGACTCGATCACCACGAAGGCGACCAGCAGTGCGATCGCGATGGCCGCGGAGGCGATCGTCTGCGCCGACGCCCATCCGGCGTTGTTGCCGTCGACCAGGGCGAAAACGCCCAGAGCGACACCGGCGGTGACGGTGATGGCGCCCATGACGTCGAAGCCGTTGGCCCCGATCGCCTCACGGGCGGCGGGCAGCAGGCGCGGCGCGAGCGCCAGTGCGGCGATGCCGATCGGCACGTTGACCCAGAGGACGGCCTCCCACCCGATCCACTCGGTCAGCAGGCCGCCGAGAATCGAACCGGCGGCAGCGCCGCCACCGGCGACCGCGCCCCAGACCCCGAGCGCGCGGTTGCGCTCCGCGCCGGCCGGGAAGATCTTCATCAGCAGCGACAGGGCGGCTGGTGCGACGAGCGCGGCGCCGAGGCCCTGCGCGGCCCGGGCGGTCACGAGCATCGCCGGGTTCTGCGCCAGCGCGCCGACGAACGACGCGGCCACGAAGAGCCCGAGGCCGGCCACGAACATCCGGCGTCTGCCGAGCAGGTCACTGATCCGGCCGCCGAGCAGCAGGAAGCCACCGAAGGCCAGCGTGTACGCGTTGGTGACCCAGGACAGCGAGTCCTGGGAGAAGTTCAGCTCGCGGCCGATCGACGGGAGCGCCACGTTGACGATCGACGCATCGAGGACCAGGACGAACTGGGTCACCGCGAGCAAGGCCAACGCCAAGGTCTTGTGCGGTGTTGCTTGTTCCGCGCGTCTCATCTGCGCGTTCCCCCCGAGGTTTGAAGTGGAAGTCGAATTCCGCTTCCGGTATGGTTCGAACCTACGGAATCGAGATTCCGGTTGTCAATCGGATTCGGTAGGATCAGCGTGATGACCACCACAGCCCAGCCCCGTCCACCCGAGGGCAAGATCCTGCGCCCCGAGTTGGCGGGCGCGCCCCGGCCGCTGCGCGGCGACGCCGCCCGCAACCGCGCACGGGTCCTCGAAGCTGCCCGCGCGGCCTTCGCCGAAGACGGCGCCGAGGTGCAGATGGAGCAGATCGCCCGGCGGGCCGGCGTCGGCGTCGGCACGCTCTACCGCAACTTCCCGACCAAGCAGGCGCTGATCGCCGAGCTGGCCGACCAGTGGATGGACGAGCGGGTCGAGATCGTCGACCAGGCGCTGACGATGCCGGACCCGGCCGAGGCGTTCGGCTGGTTCGTCCGCCGCACGGCCGAAGACATGGCCGGCGACGCGGGGCTGTGTCACATGTTCAGCGGGGTCTCCGGTGGCAGCTGCCCGTTCCCGGACCTACTGGTCGAGCGCACGGAGCAGGTGCTGGCGCGAGCCAGGGCGGTCGGCGCGATCCGAACGGACCTGAGCGTTGACGACTTCCAGGCGATCCTCGGCGGGTTGTCGGCGGCGATCGCCCAGACGGATAAGTGGGAACTGTTCGCGGAGATGCTGATCACGGGCCTACGCGCACCGGCAGCGCCCTGCCCTTAGCGTCCGCAGGCGACGCGGACCGAGCTCGCGGCGGGCCGTCGCGGTGATCTCGGCAAGCGCGTCGCGATGCCCAAGGTTCTGTGCCACAGGGACCCTGGACGAACGGCGGTCGCAGCGATCTCCGCAAGCACGACGCGGAGCGGCCAGGGTCCGCAACCGCGGCAAGGACGCGGGCAAGCCACCGCCGGGCCGGGCAACCGCCGGGAGGCTCAAGGCCCCTGAAGATCGACCCGGAGCGTGCAGTCCCGGGCTGTGGCCGAGACCATCTGCGGAGTGCCCGACTGGCCGGCGTACTTCTCCCCGTAGGCGGCGTCGACCGCGTCCAGTGTCGGGCCGTCGCTCACCAGCGACACACCCGCCGGGTAGCGCTGCCCGCCGTCGTCGAAGCTGACCCGCCCGGTGCGCAACGCCCGTCGGTACCACTTCGAATCCGGGCCATAGCCGCTTCGTACGTAGGGCACCCCCGAGACCATCACAGCCCAGATCGGTGTGACGACCTCGCCGCCGGACCGCAGCGGGGTCGCGATGCGTACGACGTCCGTGGTCTCGAAATAGTCCAAAGCACCCACGAACCCAACCTAACGGCCGAAGCTGTGCAAATTGGTCGTCCGCGAGCGCAGCACCTGCGGCAGATCCTCGATGATCAGGGCGACCGCCATGATCGCCAGCAAGGCCACGACCTGCGCGGTCGCGTCGATGTGGCCGATGAAGATCGTGAGCATCGCGAGCACCGCAGCCACGAGCCGGTGTGGGACGCCCCGCCAGATCCGCAGCAGCATGAGGAACGCGGCGTGGCCGACCAGGAACAGCGCCGCGCCGGCCGCGAGCGCCGCGGCCGCGTTCCACTTGAGCGGGTCGAAGGCCGCGGGGATCGCCTTCTTGATGCCCGCCGAGAACAGCACGATGCCGATGATCATCGGGTAGTGCGCGTACGCCCACGCGAAGACCGCCATCAGGGCCTTTCGCCTCGGGTCGGTGATGCCGGCCAGCGCCTCAGCCGAGCGTTCCTCGTCGCCGGCGAAGTACGCCCACCAGAAGTAGTAGGCGACGCCGAGCCCGAGCAGCGCCACTAGCAGCGCCGAGCCGTCCAGGTCGACGCCCGCGAAGCCGAGGCCGATCGAGACGATCGACTCGCCGATCACAATGATCATGACGAGCCCGTGCCGCTCGACGAAGTGATGCGCGTTGATCGTGAAGCCGCCGATCCTGGCCAGGTACGGCGTCACGAGCTGCACCGCCAGCGCGGCGCCCCACCAGGCGGCCCGCTGCCCCGAAGGCAGGAACCCGCCGGCCAGCACCAGCCCCGCGGAGAGCAGGTTGGGTGGCGCGAGCGTCGCCGCGGCCCGGACCGCCGACTCACCCGCCGAGCGCAGGAACAGCGCGCTGTGCACCAGGTTGACGACCAGGTAGCCGACGCCGAACGCCCAACCGGTCTCGCCGAACGCGTCCGGGATCGCCAGCGCGATGACCAGGAAACCGGCCATGCCGATGAGCAGGAGCGTCCGGCGGTACGTGCTCGTCGGCGCCATCGCGTTGGTGAGCCAGGCGTAGCCCGAGTACATCCACCAGATGATCGCCAGCATCAGCAGCGCCTCGCCCAGCCCGCCCCAGTCGAGGTGGTCGGCCAGGGTGTCGGTGAGCTGGGTGATCGTGAAGACGAAGACGAGGTCGAAGAAGAGCTCGAGGGTCGAGACCCGTACGGTGGGCTCGATTGGCGTCGTCTCTGCCGGTGCGGTCACGCACGGGATCCTAGGCGCTACCTAGGTCATTCCGGCATCCTGCGCGAGGAGGGCGACCTGGACGCGGTTGTTGAGGTCCAGCTTGGTGAGCATGCGGGTCATGTGTGCCTTGACCGTGGCCACGCTCATGAACAGCTCCGCGGCGATCTCCGCGTTGGACTTGCCCTGGCCCACCGCGATCGCGACCTCTAGCTCGCGCTCGCTGAGCCGGGCCAGCAGCTCCCGTGAGCGGTTGCGGCGGGCGTCGACACCGTCGTCGGCCACGTGCGCGATCAGCCGGCGGGTGACCCGGGGCGAGAGGATCGGGTCGCCGGCCGCGACGCGCCGCACCGCCTGCACGATCTCGGCCGGCGGGGTGTCCTTGAGCAGGAAGCCGCTGGCGCCGGCCCGCAGCGCGCGCAGCACGTACTCGTCGGCCTCGAAGGTCGTCAGCACCAGCACCTCGGGCGCGCCTTCGGTGCGGCGCAGGCGCTCGGTGGCGGTCAGTCCGTCCATCTTGGGCATTCGGATGTCCATCAGCACGACGTCGGGTCGCACCTCGGCGACGGCGGCCGCCACCTCGCTGCCGTCGGCGGCCTCCCCGACCACGGTCAGCGCCGGCGTGCCGCCGAGGATCATCGAAAGTCCGGCCCGGACCAGGGGGTCGTCGTCCACGATCAGCACGCGGACCGGCTCGTCGGTCACGCCGCCGCCCGCCGGGCGCCGGGACTGCGCTCGCTCATGCCGGCCACGGTAGCCAAGCACGCAGCTCGAAATCGCCCGCGTCCGTGCGGCCGTGGGTCAGGCGGCCACCGGCCAGGCCCGTGCGCTCGACCAGACCCACGAGCCCGGTGCCGGTGCCCGGAATGCTCGCGGCGGCGCCCACCGGTGCCGGGTTGCGCACCGCGACGGTGAGGCCGCCGCCGGGCGTACCCTCGAAAAGAATGTCGACCACGACCCCCGCGGCATGCTTGCGGGCGTTGGTCAAACCCTCTTGCACCACGCGGTACGCGTTGCGCCCGACCGCCGCCGGCACCGCGTCGAGGTCCTCGACCTTGCAGTCGACCCGGACCTTCATGCCCGCCCCGCGGGACTCCTCGATCAGCGCCCACACGTCCGCGAGCGTCGGCTGCGGGCGGATCGGTTCGCTGTCCTCCTCGCGCAGGACGCCGATCACCTCGCGCAGGTCCTGCAGCGCCTGGTGCGCGCTGCTGCGGATCACCGCCGCCGCCCGGGCCACCTCGTCCGGCGGCGCGTCGGGGCGGATCTCCAGAGCGCCGGCGTGCAGGCTCAGGAGGGAGATCCGGTGGGCCAGCACGTCGTGCATCTCGCGGGCGATCCGGGTGCGTTCGAGGTGCTGCGCCTGGGCCACTCGCAGCTGCTGCTCGGACTCGGCGCGGGTGGCCCGGTCGTGCAGTGACACGACGAGCTGCCGGCGGGCACGGACGAACATGCCCCAGGCGAAGATCGCGAAGGTGGTGGCGATCGCGAAGCCGCAGACCGCCCAGTAGGGCATCGCGTCGTCGGGCCGCCAGAGCAGGAAGATGGGCGTCGTCGCGGCGCTGAGCAGGGCGATCGGCGCCGAGATGCCGACCCGGCGGTGCACCGCGACGGTGAACAGTGTGATCAGGCCGGCGGCCGCGGCGGTGAGCGAGATCCCGCCGATCGGCACGAGGACCAGTGCGAGCGCGGCCGGCCAGCGACGCCGGAGCCAGATCGCGAGGGACGACACCACGCCCAGGACGATGTCGGCCCATTTCGCCCACATGGGCAGGCTGTCGTCGACCCAGACGCTGCCGGTCAGGGCGAGTGCCGACCCCATGGCCAGCACGAACATGATCGAGTCGACCACCCAGTCGCGGGTCGAGCGGTGGACCCGCTGCTTGCCGTCGACCGTGTGCAACAGCCCGCCCGGCAGCATGGACGGAATGTCCGGGCCGACACGGGTTGCCACACTCATGATCAAATGGTACGGCCACCCGGCGCGGACGGCATCAGACCAAAGTTGGTATCGATCGGCGACCTTCGGCGCGCGGCATCGACCTTGGCCCGAAGCGCCGGACCACCCGGCGACCGCAGGCTTATCGGCATGATCAGTGTGACCAGCTTGACGAAGCGGTACGGGGCGCACACGGCCGTCAACGACGTCTCCTTCGAATGCGCCCCAGGCACCGTGACCGGCTTCCTCGGCCCCAACGGAGCGGGCAAGTCGACCACGATGCGGATGATCACGGGGCTGACCCCGCCGACCTCCGGCACGTCGGCCGTCGCGGGGCGTCCGTACCGGCAGCTGCCCAACCCGGCCCGCGAGGTCGGCGTGCTGCTCGACGCCTCGGCACAGCACCCCGGCCGGACCGGTCGTGAGGTGCTCTCGCTGTCGGCCCGTACGCAGGGCGTCGGCCCGGCCCGGGTGGACGAGCTGCTGTCCCTCGTCGGGCTGGCCGGCCCTGCCGCCGGTCGTCGGGTACGCGGCTACTCCCTCGGCATGCGACAGCGGCTCGGCATCGCGCACGCGTTCATCGGCGACCCACGGGTGCTGATCCTCGACGAGCCGGCCAACGGCCTCGACCCGGAAGGCATCTTCTGGATGCGCAGCCTGCTGCGCGACTTCGCCGACCGGGGCGGAACAGTCCTGCTCTCCTCCCACCTCCTGCGCGAGGTGGAGGCGGTCGCGGATCGACTCGTGGTTATCGGGGGCGGTCGAATCGTGGCCAACGGCACGAAGGCCGAGCTGCTCGCGGCCGGTGGCGTGCGCGTGCGGGCGCTGGACCCGGCCACCCTGAAGAGGGCCCTGGAGCGGGCCGGCCTCGCGGTGACCGGGGGAGCCGACGGCGCACTGATCGTCCAGGCCGAGGCGGAACAGGTCGGGCAGGTCGCCGCCAGCATCTCGGCGGTGCTGCTCGAGCTGCGGCCGGTCGACACCGGCGGCCTGGAAGAGCTGTTCCTGAACCTGACCGCCGGCGAGGCCAAGGAGACCGCGCGATGACCGCCACCCTGACGTCGACCCCTGCTTCGACGGCGACGCCTACCTTCACGCGGCCGGGGATCGCCCGACTCACCGGCGTCGAGCTGCGCAAGATGGCCGACACCCGGGCGGGCTTCTGGCTGATGATCGCCACCGCGCTGATCTCGGTGGGAATCGTGGTCATCCAGCTGTTCGCGGCGGACCCGCCCGACCAGACCTTCAAGAACATGTTCCAGTCGACGCTATTCCCGACCGCCGTGCTCCTGCCGATCCTCGGCATCCTGTCGGTGACCAGCGAGTGGACGCAGCGCACGGCGCTGACCACGTTCGCGATCACCCCGCAGCGGCAGCGGGTCGCCGCGGCGAAGCTGCTCGCCACCGTGGTGCTCGGCGTGGTCGCGCTCATCCCGGCCCTGGCCATGGCGGCGGTGGGCAACGCGATCGCGGGCGGCATGGACCCGGCGGCGGGCAGCTGGTCGTTCAGCGGGACGCTGCTGGCGTACGCGGTGCTGTTCAGCATCATGAACACGGTGTGGGGCCTCGCGTTCGGCATGCTCTTCATGAACTCGGCCGTCGCGATCGTCCTGTACTTCGTGGTGCCGACCCTCTGGTCCATCCTGACCCAGATGATCGCGGGCCTGAAGGGCGTGTCGGAGTGGCTCGACTTCACGGTGACGTCGAGCCCGCTGTTCGAGGACGCCGCGCTGTCGGGTGGCGAGTGGGCCCGGCTGGGCGCGTCGATCGGCTTCTGGGTCGTGCTGCCCGGCGTGCTGGGCCTGGTGCGCCTGCTCAAGCGCGAAGTGAGCTGAATTCCGCAGGTGGTGCGTGGGCGGTCGCGGGTCGGGGGTCCCGCGGTCGCCCACGCCGCTGTGCAGAATTGCTGGCATGGCGAAGGGTGCGTGCCCGTGCGGGAGCGGGCTGTCGTACGACGAATGTTGCGGTCCCCTGCACCGCGGCGCCTCTGCCGCGGACACGGCGGAGCAGCTGATGCGGTCGCGCTACAGCGCGTTCGCCGTGGGGGACGCGGACTATCTGCTGCGGACATGGCACGAGGCGACCCGCCCTTCGTCGCTGGACCTTGACGCGGCGCAGCGGTGGGTCGGCCTGGAGATCCTCGACACGCGCACGGGTGGGCTTTCCGACAGGGCGGGGACGGTCGAGTTCCGGGCTCTCTTCCGGTTCGGTCGACGGACGGAAGAGCTGCACGAACGAAGCCGCTTCGTACGCGTGGACGGCGCGTGGGTGTACGTCGGCCCGCTGCCATGACCTTCACCCCTGGCACGACGGTCGCGTGGCGCAACGTCTTCGGCGGGCGGGTGTGGTCGGCGATCCCGTGCCGGGTGCTGCAGGACACGGGCACGGTGGTGACGGTGGCTCACTGGCCGGGGGTGTCGTGCCTGGTGCCGGAGCTGTGGCGCAGCGGTGAGCGGGGTGCTCTGCTCAGGGATCTGATCTCCGGGGAGTGGCGCGTTTCGCCGTTCGTGTGGCAATCGACGACGGTGATCAGCTGGCTGGGCGTGGACCCGGACTTCAGCATCCACTTCTACCGCGGTTCAAATCGGTCATGGTGGTACGTCAACTTCCAGCTTCCGTGTGTCCGTGGGGCGGCGACCGTCGACACGTTCGATCTGCTGGTGGACCTGGTGCTCAGTGCGGACCTGGCCGAGGTCACGTGGAAGGACGAGGACGAGTATGCGGACGGTCGTCGACTCGGCCTGATCGACTCCGCTACGCACGCACGGGTCAGCTTGGCTCGCGACCGCGCCCTGAACATGGCCCGGACCGGCGTGGGCCCGTTCGCGGACACGGTGTGGCGAGAGTGGTCACCTACATCGGACTGTTCACTTCCGACTCTGACTGCGGGTTCCCGATCGATCCCTTGACCAGCGGTGGACATCGCGGCCTTCGCTCCTCCGCGGTTGGCTAGACCTAGGCGACTGCCGAGGCTGGCGAGTTCGTGAACCGTGGCCGATCCCCGCGCGCAACGCTGAGACCAAAGCCAGAGCGAAACCGAGGCCGACTCCCGAAGCTCCGCTGAGGCCGAGGCTCAGGATCTGCGTCAGGACCGAACCCCGGGCCGTGACCGGCGGGGAGTCGGGACCAAGGCTGGTGCCGACGCCCGGCACAGCCGGCGGCGACCGCACGCGCGCGGCGGCGGCGTGGGCCCGGACGGCCCAAGCCGCCGATCCGGTCGACGCCTTCGGCCACGGACGCCGCGCGGACCGCGGGCTGGCGCCGAGACCGCAGTCGCGCTGGGGACGAGCCGGACGTCGATCGCCGGAAGCTCGCGAGCGTGGCAGTCCCCAGCGAACAAAAGCGCGCCGGCGACGGATGCCGCATCGCTGGTGATGCGTATCCGTAAGCAGAGCAGAGGCGATGTTGCGTTCGTGTGGCGCGGGCCTGGGGTCCGGCGGGAGCGACGGTCCGGACCACCGCGGACCCGGGACAGATTGATCTTTGTTTCGGGTCGTCCTCGTCGTCGCCCGGAGAGGAGACTGGCGGCATGACCGATCCGCGAGTGTTGATCGTGGGTGCCGGGATCGCCGGTTTGGGTGCCGTGCATGCGTTGCGGGCCAAGGGTGTCAGGGCCGACGTGGTTGAGCGGCATCCGCAGGCCGAGGCCGGTGGCACCGGGATCTATCTGCCCGCCAACGCTGTGCGGGCGTTGAGCGCGCTCGGGTTCGGGGACGCGATTCGGGGCGCTGGACATGAGATCCGGCGGCAGCGGATGCTCGACCATCGTGGGCGGGTGCTGCTTGACCTGCCGATCGACCAGGTCTGGGGTGGCCTCGGGCCGAGTGTCGCCGTGCGGCACGCCGAGTTGCGGCGGATTCTGCGGGCCGGGCTCGATGGCCAGATCGTCGTCAAGACGTTCGTGTCCGATGATGCCGCGCCCTATGACCTCGTGATCGGGGCCGACGGCATCCGGTCGGCGGTGCGGGAGTGGGTCTTTCCCGATGCGGCGGCGCCTCGGCGGGTCGGTGAGCTGGCCTGGCGGTTCGTTGTCGACGGTTACGACGTCGAGCATCTGTGGTGCACCTGGCAGGGCAACGGGCGGACGTTTCTGGCCGTCTCGCTCGGCGGCGGGTACGCATACTGCTACGCCGACCTGACCGCCGCCGCGCCGCCGGCCGGGGACTGGCGGCGGCTGTTCGACGGGTTTCCCGAGACCGTGCGTTCGCTGGTCGCGCGGGCCGGTGACGTGCATGCCGCGGCCATCGAGGAGGTCTTTCTCGATGACGTGAGCCGCGGGAAGACGGTGTTGATCGGCGACGCGGCGCATGCCTACTCGCCCAACATGGCGCAGGGGGCCGCGCTGGCGCTCGAGGATGGGCTGGTGCTCGCCGAGCATCTCGACGACCTGGCCGGGTACGCGCGGCGGCGGGTGCCACGGGCCCGCTGGGTGCGTGACCAGACCCGGCGCCGGGACCGGGCGCGACATCTGCCGCCCGTGCTGCGTGACGCGGCGCTGCGCACGATCGGCCCGCGCTTGTTCAAGGCCGCCTTCCGCCCACTGCACGAGCCGCCGTGACGGTCCGGCGAGGCGCTTCGAGCACCGACCCCGGGTAGCGTTGCCACCGGGGGTAGCCGTGGATCTTGATTTGCGGAAGTTGCGCTACTTCGTCGCTGTGGCAGAAGAGTTGAACTTCGGTCGGGCGGCCCAGCGCTTGCGGATCGCGCAACCCGCTCTCAGCCGCCAGATCCGGGCGCTGGAGCAGGACCTGAAGCTCGACCTCTTCGAACGCTCCAGCCGCGGCACCACCCTCACCCCCGCCGGCCGCCAGCTGCTCGCCGAGGCCCGGCCCCTGCTCACCTCCTCGGCCGCGCTGGAGCGGCGGGTTCGGCTCGCCGCCCGCGGTGGCGTCCGGTTCACCGTGGCGTTCATGCCCGGCGTGCTCGTCACGCCCGCGGTCAAGGAGTTCAGTGCCGCCTTTCCGGATCTCTCCGTCGAGGTCTTGCGGACCTCGTACCAGGATCAGGTCGCAGTCCTGCACGACGGCCGTGCCGACGTCAGCTTCGTGCGCATGCCCGTGCCCGCCGCCGGGTTGACGATCGTGCCGCTGTTCGCCGAGCCGCGCGTGGTCGCCCTGCCCGCCACGCACCGGCTCGCCGGGAAGGATCGAGTGCGCGTGTCCGATCTCGCCGACGAGCATCTGCTTCAGGAACCCGATCTGGTGCCCGAGTGGCGCGACATCGCGCGCGACCTCCGCGAGAGCGCGGACCGGCGCTGGCGCTCGCGGCCACTGTCCACCATGGAGGAGAAGCTCGAGCACGTGGCGGCCGAGGAGGGCTTCATCGTCGTGCCCCGGTCGGCCGCCGCGCTCTACACCCGGGCCGACGTCGCCTACTGCGACCTCGAAGGCGTGGCCGACAACCAGGTGGCGCTCGCCTACAGCACGAGCCGCGACAACCCGGAGATCGAACGCTTCGCAGAGATCGCCGTCCGGCAGATCACCTAGACCAGCAGGGCGCCGCCGTCGACCCCTAGGACCGTGCCGGTCGAGAAGGGCTGCTCGATGAGGTACGCGTAGGCGCGCGCCACCTCGTCGGTCTCGCCCACCCGGCCCGTCAGCAGCCCGTCGCCGACCTGCCGGAAGTACGCCTCCCGGGCGTCCTCGTCCAGACCCGCCCACAGCGGCGAACGCGTCACCCCGGGCGCGACGGCGTTGACCCGCACCGGCGCCAGTTCGATCGCCAGCGCCTTGGTCAGTGAGCTCACCGCACCGCAGATCGACGCCGCCACCGACCAGCCCGCCGACGGACGCTCGCCGGCCGAACCCGTGGTCAGCGTGATCGAGCCGCCCGGCCGGATCCGCGGCGTCGCGTGCTTCACCGCCGCGAGCACGCTGAAGAAGCGCAGCCCGAAGAAGTCGCGGGCCTTGTCCAGCGGCATGTCCTCGACGGTGAGCAACGCGAGCGGCTCCCCGGCCGTGTAGACCAGGTGGTCGAACGACCCGATCCGCTCGAACAGCCGCCCGATCGCGGCCTCGTCGCGCAGGTCCACGGCGTGCCCCGTGGTGCCGGCGGGGAGCTTGGCGACCGCCTTGTCGACGCTCTCCTGGCGGCTCGACACGACGACGATCTCGGCACCGCGCGAGGCGAGCAGGTTGGCGACCGCGAAACCCAAACCTGATGTGCCACCGAGTACGACCACTCGTTGCTGGATATCAGTCATGCGACCAACCCTGCGCCGGGGCGTAGAGGGTCACCAATACCTGTTTCGTCGGGTCCGATGCCGATCGGGTATGGCTGGCACAATCGCACGGTGACCGCTCCCGTAGCCGACATCGAGATCGACGCCGACCTCGTCGCCCGCCTGCTCGAGGCGCAGCATCCGGACCTCGCCGACCGGCCGCTGCGACTGGTCGCCAACGGCTGGGACAACGCGATCTTCCGGCTCGGCGACGATCTCTGCATCCGGCTGCCCCGCCGCGCGGTCGCCGTGCCGCTGCTGGTCAACGAGCAGCGCTGGCTGCCGACCCTGGCGCCGCGGCTGCCGGCCAACATCCCGGCGCCCGTGCGGGTGGGCGTGCCCGGCCAGGGTTACCCGTACCCCTGGTCGGTCTGCGCCTGGGTCGACGGCGAGATCGCCACGCAGGTCCCGGTCGTCGAGCGCCGCGCGGTCGCGGGCGAGCTGGCCGCGTTCATGCGTCAGCTGCACGTGCCGGCACCGGCGGACGCGCCGGTCAGCCCCGTCCGCGGCGTGCCCCTGGCCGTGCGCGACGAGCAGATCCAGGACCGGCTGACGAGCGGGAAGCTGGCCCGGGAAGACGAGCTGGGCCGGCTCTGGGACGAGCTGATCACGGCGCCGGTGTGGGACGGGCCGGCCGTCTGGGTGCACGGCGACCCGCACCCGGCCAACCTGGTGATCCGCGGGTCGCGGCTGGCCGCCGTGCTCGACTTCGGCGACCTCAACGCCGGCGACCCGGCGACCGATCTGGCGGCGGCGTGGCTGGTGTTCGACGCCGAGGGGCGCGCTGCGTTCCGGGACGGTGTCGACGCCGACGCGGCGACCTGGGTGCGGGCGCGGGCGTGGGCGCTGGCGATCGGCACCGCGATAGCCGTGTTCGCCGACATCCACCCCGGTTTGGCGGATGCCGGCGAACACGCGATCACTCAGGTGCTAGCGGATCACGGGTAGTTGTTCAGGTACTGGATCTCGACGCCGGCTCGGGCCGTACCCCCGGAGTTGTTGATGATGCGGTTGATCGTGCCCGCACCGCCGAGCGAGACGGTCACCATGTTCTGGAACCGCACGCCGGCCTTGGTGGGCACCTCGAACGAGCGCTCCGCGACCACGGATTCGTCCAATGTGAACACACAGTACGAGCCGAGGCCGATCGCGAAGTGTTCGTTGACGGCGTCGTTGACCTTGTAGGCCGCGTACCCGCGCGTGCTGCCGTTCATCCAGGAAGCCTGGTTGGGCATCTCGTACGGGAACTCGTTCTGGTAGAAGTACGTCCGGCCGCGCTCGCCGTTCCAGATGGTCTGGTATTTCTGGAAGTGCTCGACGAACAGGCCGTACATCGTGACGTCGTCGCCGTTGACGGTGAGACCGGTGTCGGCGGTGTTGACCGTCCAGCCCACGCCGTCGCCGTGGTCGGCGCGCCACAGCCACATGTGGTCACCGATCACGTCGTCGCTGTTGACCGTGAGCGTGTTGGTCGCGCGCCCGACGCCCGGGCCGCCGATCCGGAAGAACACGTCGTGCAGCGAGACCGGGTTGGCGGCGTGGTCCGCGCTGGAGCCGGCCGGGCCGACCTCCATCAGCACCGGCGAGTTGGTCGCACCGGCCTCGAACATGATGCCGCCGACCTTGACGCCGTCGACGTCGGCGATCCGCATGCCGACCGAGCCGTTGTCGGCCTGGATCGTCGCCAGGCCCAGACCCAGGATCACGGTGTTGGCCCGGTTCACCTGGATCGGCTGGCTGACGTGGTGCACGCCGGGGGTGAAGAGCAGGTTCTTGCCCTGCGCCAGCGCGAGGTTGATGGTCGCGACCGGGGTGCCCGGGCGCACGATGAAGAACGTCGACAGGGAGAGCGACGAGCCGGCCGGTGTCTTGTTGAACCACGTCGTGCCGCTCGAGTTGGCCCGTAGCGCCGGGACGAACACGCGGTACTCACCGGAGCCGTCGACATAGAGGAACGGCTTTTCGCGTACGGTCGGCGTATTGGCGATGACCGTGTGCGACGGGTTCGGGAAGTGGTTGGGCGGCGCGCCGGCCACGCCCTGGAACACCATGTTCCAGACCGAACCGGACCACGAGCCGAACTCGCTGTTGCGTGAGTACCACTGCTGCTGCGAGCCCGAGACGACCATGCCGTCGATCTTGGTGTCGGCCATGAAGCCGCCACTCGACCAGCCGTCGCCGCCGTTCCAGAGCTGGATCTGGTTGCCGCCGCCGCGCAGGTGCATGCGGCGGTACGGTGCCGCCTGCGAGACCGCCCACCGCTCGACAGTGACGCCGGCCGGCAGGGTGACGCTGAGGTTCTCGGCCGCGCGCCAGAAGTTCTGGGTGGCGTTGCCACCGAACCAGAACGCCTCCGCGCGGACGTGCCCGTTGAGGTTGACGTCGTCGGGCGACATGCCGAGCCCGGCGACCTGGGTGAAGAAGCCGAGGTTCACGTCGGCGGTGTAGTTGCCGGGCTTGAACAGCACGGCGTACCGCTCCGGGCCGAACTGGTTGCGTTCCTGCTGGGTGAAGATGGTGTTGAGCCGGCTCTGGATGGTCGAGGTCGGCGTGGACGGGTCGAAGACGAACGTGTTGGCGCCGAGGTTCGGGTTACGCGGGTCGGTGGGCTCGACCGGGTCGCCGGTCGGCGGCGGGTCGGTCGGGTTGGTGCCCGTGCCGGTGTAGATCCGTAGCTCCCAGAGTGAGTAGCCGTAGGCGGTGGCCCGCGCGGTGCCGTAGACGCGGAGGTAACGCCCGCTGGCGTTGACGTTGATCGTCTGCGTGCCGCCGGTGCCGGTCGTGGTGCTGTAGACGGTGGTCCAGGTCGAGTCGTTGGTGCTGGTCTGGATCTGGAACGCGCGCCCGTAGGCGGCCTCCCACTGCAGCACCACCTGGCAGATGCTCTGCGTGCTGCCCAGGTCGACGCGGATCCACTGTGGGTCGGACGCGGCACTGGACCAGCGCGTACCGGTGTTGCCGTCGACCGCCGCGCTGGCCGGGAAGCCGGCACCCTGGAGGGACGAGGCGGTGGCGGGCTTGCCCTGCGCGGCATTGGTGGTGCCGCAGCCGGCCGGCGGGTTGGTGGGCCCGCCGCCGAACGTGCCGTGCACCTGGAACTCGAACAGGCTGTAGCCGTAGCCGGTGGCCCGCGCGGTGCCGTAGAGGCGCACGTAGCGGCCGCTGCCGGTGACCGGGAGCACCTGGGTGCCGCCCGTGCCGGTGGTGGTCGAGTAGATGTTGGTCCAGGCGCTGGCGTCGGCGGAGGTCTGGATCTGGAAGGACCGGCCGTACGCGGCCTCCCAGTTGAGGGTGATCTGGGTGACGTTGGCCGTGGCGCCGAGGTCGACCTGGATCCACTGTGGATCTGAGAAGGCGGACGCCCAGCGGGTGCCGGCGTTGCCGTCGACGGCGGCGCTCGCGGGGAACGTGGCGTTCTCCGTCGAGGAGGCGGTGGCCGGCTTGCCCTGCGAGATGACCGCGTCGGCGGCGCTGGCCGCGGACGATACGGTCAGCACGGCGGCGACCAACGTGGCGACGGCGAGGCCGGCCGTCGCGGCGTGGCGCCGGCTCCAACGGCTCTTTCGTTCCGGTGGTACGGCGGTGACGGGCGGTGCTTCGGGTCTCATGTGCCTGCCTAACGGTGATAGGCGGCGCGCGCGAGGTGCACGCCGGGACGGGGGCGTTCACCCCCGCGACCGTCAACGGCCGCTTGCTGATCATGGACCGGTTGGTGCCCGGGCCGGCCGGCGACCTCGACCGGCAGGAGGCGCTGACCC
>NZ_JBFAIU010000172.1:0-15835 GCF_040654855.1 Asanoa sp. NPDC050611 | reverse complement strand
GAGTTTCCGCGGATCTGGATCATGGCGCTGTCGAAGGCCGATCTCCTGCCGAACCTGGACGTGTTCAAGTTCCGGGACCTTCTCGTCGCGAAAGCATGGGACGACATCGAGGAACTGCTTGCCGAACTGGTGCAGGCCCGCGACGCACTGGCGGTGGGTGAAGGATTCGTGCTGGTGTCGTCGGCGAAGTTCGAGGCCGGCAGGATCGCGGTCACGGAGCGAGTTGGGCTGGAGCTGATCCTGCCGCTGGCCGCCATGCTGCCTTTCGAGCGGCATTTCCGGTGGGCCCAGGCGAAGGAGGTCCCGGTGAAGGTGGCCGAGAACCTGCTCGGCGGTGCCGAAGTGCTGGCCGCCGCGCTGATCGACCGCAAGATGAAGGTGCCTGGCCCGGTGGGCAGTTTGCTGAACTTTCTCGGTTCCAACCTCGTCAACGACGCGGCCAGGCTTGCGGGGGACAAACCCAGGAAGATGAACGCCGAAGCGCTAGCCAAGAAGGAATACCTCGCGGCCACGCTGACCGGCTTCCGGATGGACCTGGACAAGGGCGAAGAAGAGCAGATCCTGCTCAGGAGCCTTCGATGAGCCTCATCTGGGTCACACGCGGGCGGACCTGGGGCTTCCGGTTCCTCCTCGACGGCGGACTCAAGGATCCGCTCGTGGAGTACGACGCTGCCTTCTCGGGCATCGAGGATAGGCCGGAGGCCTGTCGCCGCGTCGGCGGGAAGGTGGCGCTACGGTTCCAGGATCCCTTAGGGCGCAAGGACGTGGCCGGCAGAGTGATCCCACACGACTTCGTCGTCTCCGGTCTCTCGGCCGATGAGATCGAGTCGGTAGAGGACGGGCTCCGGCTCGTCTGGAGCCGGCCCGAGGTCGCCGACAGGTTCGCCCGAATCTGGGAGCTACCGAAGCCACCCTCGGCTGGGTAGGCGTGAGTCCGTGTGTAAGTCTGTCCGCTTGCGTTGCGCGCTGTCGCGGGGCGTCTCGTTGACACGGTCGCGATCAAGGCGCGGTTTCAACGACGGTACGGCCCGGCTCAACTTCATGGCCATTGACCTGTCGAACGGGCAGACAAGATCATGCGCGAATTCATCGCCACGACCGGGCGCCGATGCCCGTCGCAGCAAGCGAATAGCATCGCAACTCCGTCTACGGGATGATCAGACCATGACCTCGACGCCCCACAGGCCGCACCGCGCGGCGGGATGGCCCCTTGTCATTGGCGTCGTGCCGGTAACGGCGGGCCCATGCCAAGGCGGGCCGTTGTGACGACATCCCCCGCCGCACCTCCAGGGCCGCCCCCGGCTGGCCCGACACCTGCGGAGTCTGAGCAGTTCGCCCGAACCAACAACCGCCTGGCTGTTGGAGACTACCTCCCACGGCTGTTTCACGACGGCACCGCCGCGGCTGGTAAGTGCGAGTGGAGCTCGCACGTGGCAGTCAGCCTTAGCAACCAGGAGGCCGGCGCTCTGGCCTGGGTGCTCATCGACACGATCATGCAGGCCCGGTTCGGCCCTGCGATTCCACTGTACGATGCGTGGCGGCAGCACACCCTCGCCAGTACCCAGATCCCAACGCCGACCAACGCGACGATCGGGTCATTCGTCGAGCCGGTATTCGGCCTGCCGGGAGCCGCGAAGAGCGAGACGCACCTGCTAGGGCACGTGGGCGAGTGGCTCTGGCACCTGCTCACCAGGGACAACCCAGCGGTACGAGTACAGCCCGACCCGAAGGGTGACGTCACTGACGCTGGCGGCGACGGCTTCACGATCTACGAGTCCTCCGCTGGCACGCTGCGGTTTCGGCTCTGGGAGAGCAAGAAGAACACCGGAAAAGGCTCACTGTTGGCAAGCCTGAACAAGGCGTACCAACAGCTCGCGGACAGCGGGCAGCGGTATGTCGCCAAGATCGTCGGCTCGTTCGCCCAGGTTCCGAACGGCGCCTCCGACGAGTTAGCTAGCTTCATCGCCGAGGTTCCCGGCGCATGGGTCCAAGGTGACGAGCTTGTCGGCGCTGGGGTCACCCTTGCGACGCACCAGGTGCTCCCCGCGACGCCGTTCGCCAGCATGGCGTCCAAACTGCCGCTGCTGAACAAGCCGGGTCAGTTGCGCGGCCTGGCCACGAGCATCAACGGCTACGACGAACTCGCCAAGACGGTTAGGAGGTACGCGTGGACCGCGCTCTAGCCACGGAGCACCTCGCAGGCGCGTTCGGTAATGTTCAGCTCAGTGAGCTCCCGACCGTTGCCGAGTTGACCGGCCTCATCGCCGAGCTGGAGATCGAGCTCGTCCGCGGCCTGACCGACACCGGGTTCCGGGCCGACCTGTCACCGTTGCGCCGCTCCGCGTGGTATCTGCACGGCATCGCCTCGACCGCTGGCACATCTCGCTACCCGGCTGAGCAGCGCCGCCGTGCGTTCGCAGTCAGCGCCCACGTCCTGGACCTGCTCCTGGATGACCCTGCGGAGACCGGCTTGGTGCGGCTGGCCACCGCGTTCGCCGCACAGGTCGGGTACCACCGGGCCGATGAGAGCCCGAATGCCGGCGCCGTGCGCCGTACACTTCGTGACCTCCTCGCGCACCCCGTCGAATTCGTCGAAAGTGCAGACGTTGCGCTGCACGCCGGGATTCTGTTCCTCGGCCTCGACATGACCACCCTCAACCGGCATCTGCGCATCTGGACCTCCGCCGCGGCTGCGCTGACACGCGGCGTCCAGCTCCAGAACCTCGACGGGACCATGTTCGGTCCGACGCAGCGGCTCCTGCTGGGCGTCGCCGACCTCGTCAGGTACTTGCGAGAAGGCGGAACCGACGCTCTTGAGGCCGCCCGCGGCCATCTATTGCTCGTGGTGAATAACGAGGTCGGCCTCAGCGACCTGGACACGCGCTGGGTCGCCGGGCACCTGCTCGGCCTCGCGGACGGGCTCGGCGAAAGCAGCGTCTGGGCGGTGCTTCCACCAGACCTCCCCGCGGCGGTGAAGCAGGCGTTCACCCTTGACCGGCAGCCTGTTCTGACGCTATGGCCGCCGCAGCGAGGGCTCATCACTCACCCGACCATCAGCCCGCTCAGCCAGACCACGTCGCGTCTGCTGGTGTCGGTCCCGACGAGCGCTGGCAAGACACTGCTGGCTCAGCTGATCATCTGCGCGCACACGGCACAGAACGACCGCGACGTCTGCTACGTCACCCCGCTGCGTAGCCTCGGTCGGGAGATGCGTCAAGCGCTCCGGTCCCGCCTTCGCTACCTCGGCCGGCGGCTCGGCGCAGACCTTCCCGACGGCTTCGGTACGCAGGATCTCGGCGGCGGAGTGGAAACCGGTGAGCTGCCACAGGTTGAAGTGATGACGCCCGAGCGGCTCATGAATGCGCTGCGACAGTCGCCGCAGGACGTGCTCAGCCGGTTCAGTCTGTTCATCATCGATGAAGCGCACCTTATCGCTCAGTCCGGTGGGCGTGGTCTACTGCTTGAAGGGCTGCTGTCCGTGCTGGACGCCAGCGGCGCAAGGCTGATGCTGCTCTCCGGCGTGATAGGTAACGCCGCTTCCCTTGCCGCGTGGACGTCGGCCGGGCACGGAGAGGTGCTGTTCACCGACGAGTGGCGCGCCCCTCGGCGCCTAAGCGTATTGATCACCACCGAGAAGATCGAGGAGAGCCGGACGGTTGTCACCGGGAGGCGTGGCGCGGCGGACAAGACCCGGTACGACCTGCGTGCACGGCTCGCCGTCCGCCCGACGAGCGCGACCGAGCGGCACCTCGTCACCAGCAACGACACCCCGATCGGCCAGCTCGTCCTCGGCGGGGACAACAAACGCAAAACCGGCACGTCACCCAACTACGCAACGACCGCCAGGACCGCTACCCTGCTGCTTCGAGCGGGGAGCCTTCTGATGGTTGTCAGCCAGCGAGCGACGGCACGCGACGCAGCCAAGGCGATGGCCGCCGAGTTGGACGACGACCCGCGTTCCCAGGGCCTAGCCGACGCGCTCGCTGCCCGACTCGGCGCCGATCACCCCCTGATCGGGTGCGTCCGCAAAGGCGTGGCCTACCACCACGCCGGGCTGCCCGTTGAGGTGCAGGAGGCCGTTGAGGACGCGATCCGCAGCGAGACGATCAGGGCGGTCGTCGCGACGAGCACCCTCACCGACGGTGTGAACCTCCCTGTCAGAACCGTCGTCATCGCGACGACCGAGTATGACGGGCAGGACCCCGGTCAGCGCATGTCCGCCGCGCAACTGCTCAACGCAGTCGGCCGGGCTGGCCGGGCGGGAAAGGAGTCCGAGGGCTGGATCGTGCTCGCCGTGCAAAGAGCGCTGAGAAGCAGCGATTTCGGCCGGCTGGCACCCGCACCGAGCGACTTGGAGGTCCGCTCCACCCTCGCTTCTCCGACCGCGCTGACCGCTCTCGCCGAGGCAGAAGCTCTGGTGGCTCAGACGCAGGACGCGATCCTCCGGCTTCCCTACGATCGGGAGTCGGGAGGATTTGTCAACTACGTCTGGTTCGTTTTGCACGCCCTCGAACTCGTCCCCAGCCTCGCCGACACTCGCACGTGGCATGACATCGTCACACGTCTGTTCGCATTCACGCAGCTTCCTGACGACCTGAAGACGCGGTGGCTTGCGCTCGCTGATGCCGTCGCTGCCCGCTACGCGCAGACATCGCCGGCCTCCCGCCGACGATGGGGGCAGGCCGGGACGAGTCTCGGGTCAGCCTCCGTCATCGAGTCGATCGCAACGATCCTGGCCGACGAGGTGCAGCTCCTCGGTGGTATCGGCGAGTACCCGCTTGACGAGACCCTTGACGTGATCGGCAACCAGGACGTATACACCCGGCTCCTGCAGCTGCCGGAGGCGAATGGGCACTGGCGCTTCCGCAGATCACCTAAAGGCACACCGGTTGATGTGGATGCCGACGCGGTCGTGCGCGACTGGATTGCCGGTCGTGATCTCACCGAACTCGCTGACACCCACCTCAACGAGGTCGCGGACCCAGGGTTCCGGCTTGAGCAGATGGTCGACGGCATCAGTGAGGGTGTCCAGCACTACCTGGCTTGGACCGTCGGTCTGGTCATCGCCCAGACAAACGAAATCCTACGGTCACGCCTCAGTCCGCTTCAGCTGTTGGCGAGCACCGCCGCTCACCTGCGGTACGGCGTCGACACGCCTATGGCGATCGACCTGCTCGTCCACGACGTGAAGTCCCGGACGCTGGCACGTGACCTTGGCCGGATCGCACGAGACGGCGGGCTTGATGAGGCTGGTCTGCGGGAGCACCTGAGTGAACAGCACATCCGCGGCTGGCGTGCCGACCTCGGTGCGACCCCTACGGACGTGCTCGATCTGCTGCAGTACGTCCAGGGCGGAGAACGGCACAAGCTTGGCGAGATGATGGCAACCGGATCTGTCACTGCGCAGGCCCGTCTCAGCGGCGGGCTCGTCCCAGAGCCACCTGACAGCCCCGTCCCGGTGACGATCGTCGCTTCCGACAACGGCGATGAGCTCAACATCTTGGCCGAGGACAGGTCGGTTCTCGGTGTGATCGTCGCACGTGATCACGCGGGTGTCGCAGCGGTCCTCGACAGCGGTCTGCTTCTCGACTTCAGCCTGTTGGGGACGACGGTGACGATGACACGCGCAGCCGCAGGGCAAATCAGCTTCACCTAGCCCACGCCGCCCACCACAACAGATCCGTAAGGCGTCCGCTCATCACCAGATCGGACGCCGACAAGAGGTGTCCGTCGTCACTATTCCGGCGTTCTCCCAGTCCCAGTTGCCGTTGGGCATGGCAGGGACGAACCAGAGGTCGTCGTGTCGGTCGAGGAAGAGTGCGCAGTCCCACGGGTCGGCGAGCAGCGTGACGGGCTGGGTGGCGCAGGTGATCGTGCAGGCGCAGCCGTGGTCGCGGTACGAGGGTCGTGGTAGGCGGTAGTGGGCGGGGCAGCGGCAGTCGCAGCTCCGTTGCCACGGTGACGTTGACGCCGTGGCGAACTCCAGTGGGGTAGACGCGGGTACGCCCCGGGCGCGGCGATGGCCGGCTCCGAGGCGTACCCGGGCGGGTGGTGACGCGGCTCGTCGGCCGGTTCCTTGCGGTTTCCGAAGTCGGCGGTTGGGTGGTCAGACGGTGAGTAGGTCGAAGGCGGCCAGCTTGAGGTCGCCGACGTTGCCGGTAAGGACACGGTTGGCGCGGGCGGCGTCGTTCTTGGCCGGCTGGTAGTGGTCGAGGTATTCGGTGATGGCTTGGTATCCGGACCACCGGCTGCCCGCGATGGCCTTCTGGGTGTCCGCTTCGCGGATGAGGTACTTGAGGGTGCCGAGCCGCTGCTTGGCGTTGTTACGGGTCTGGTCGGAGGCGTTGTACTTGACCGGCCAGAGCTGGGCGACAATCTGCTCGAACTCGCGCATGGTCAGCTCTGTCTGGAGCATCCGTTCGGCGGCTTTCTCGAAGGTGTCGAGGTACTTCCACATCAGTCCAAGTGCTTCGCGGGCTTGGCTGATCTGGGAGTTGACGTTGGAGGTGTGGCGGAAGGTGTAGTGCCCGACGGCGTGTTGGAACGCGGCCCGCTGGGTGTTGGCGCACACGACGCGGATCGGGCTGGCGTCGACCCGCAGGGCGGCGGTGCCGTCGTGCGAGGTGGTGCCGATCAGGTAGAGGTCCATCCTGTCGACGCCGGCGATCTCCATCGCGGTGGGCAGTTTCATGGTGACGAAGACGCTTTTGCCGCGGCGCAGACTGCCGGCGGTTTCGAAGTGGGCGCCGCCGACCTCGTCGACGAGGCGGTCGAGCATCTCGGCGCACTGCTCATTCTGGACGACGGTGTAGTCGGTGCCGACGATGCCGAGGTATTCGGTGGCGCCGGTGACGGGGTTGCGGCGGACCGTCATCCGTTTGTCGTCAGCAGGGATCTGGACCTCGACGCCGTCGACGCTGTCGATGCCAACGGTCCGGATGGTGCGTACGCCCCAGTCGCCGAGGTGGGCGGCGGCCATGACTTCGGCTTTCATGGTGTTCTGGGTGACGGTGCCGAGCTGGTGCCAGGCCGATTGGCGCGCGCTGGCGAATGCGGTTGTTCCGTCGGCGAACGTCTCGAGTTCGTGCGGCACGAGGTTGCTCCTCTCAATTGGGTTCCGGGGGCCGAGCGCACGGCGCGGCCCCCGGGCATGGGATCGCTGTTGGTACGGATCAGGGCTGGGCGGAATCCCCGGTCTCGGAGGCGGTGGCGTTCGCATCGTCGGCCTGCGCCGGGTGTGCGAAGGTCAAGGGCGCGTCGGAGACCATGACGATGCGGCCGGCGGCGGCGGCCTTGGTGCAGTTGTTGCGCACCGCGCCGGAGCTGACCGTGCGGCCGAGCTGGGCCCCGATGGCGGTGGCGATCTCTTGCGGGGTCATCGCTCGGCCCGGGTTGGCTGCCAGCACGTCGAGGGTGAGTTTCTCGAGTTCCCCGCGGTTGAACGGCTGGCTGCCGTCCGCGTTGACCGTCGTGTCGCTGCGTCCTTCGACGCGGCCGACGCCGTGTGCTCGGGGCGGCACGCTCGTGGGCAGGGTGACGACGTGGGTTTCGCCGTCTGGCCCGACGATGTGCAGGGTGCCGTCGGATCGGACGAGCGGCCGGACCGCGGCTGCGGCGCCTGGCGCCATGGCCGCGCGGATGGCCTGGTAGCACAGCGGGCAGCGGGGCGGCTGCGGGTTCGGGTCGACTTCGCTGGCCTTGGTCGGTCCGGCGATCCATCGCTCCGGCGGACCGGGCAGCCGGCGGGCGGCGTCGGCCTGCTCCATCGCGGTCAGCAGCCGGACTGCGCTCGGCTGACCGATCCCGCTCTCGGCCACGATCACGTCCAACGGCGCGCCGTCCTCACCGTAGTCGGCGAGGACGCCCTTGATTGCCATGACCTTGCGGTCGCCGGGTCGCACGGGCGGCGGAGCGGCGACCGCGCGGCCCTCGTCACGTGCCGCAGGGTCAGCGGTGCCAGTCCCATTCTCGTCGCCGTTGGGGTCCGGGCCGTCGTCCACGTCGTCGTCTCCGGCTTGAGCCAACGGCATCGAGTCGTCGGGATCCGGGGCGTCAGCAGGCTCGGCGAGGTCCGTGACGGCGGGCTCGGCCTCGTCTGGGGCGATCGTCTGTGCGTCGCTGGCGGTGGCGTCGGCCGGGTCAGGGCTGTCAGCCTCCCGCGGCTCTGCCAGCCTCCACCGCATCGGGGCTCCGTCGGCCGGGTCGGAGTCAGGGTCAACCGGGACGATCAGCCCGCTGTCCGCCAGGGTCTTGATCGCTTTGTCGGTCGTGGATCGCGCCCGGCCGGACTTGTCCGCGAGCTCGTGGACGTCGCCTTGGCCAAGTTCGCGGAGGGCGTCCAGGACGGCTTGTGCTGCCGGTGTTAGGGGAATCTGTGTCACTGCGGTTCCTCCTCAGGGAACTCGTGGGCACCCGGCACGACGGTGCGGGCGGTTGATGCGGCCGGACTGTCGGCGCCCGGCCGGGGGTGAACGGTGAGTCGATGCGCGGCCGCGCGGTCGTGGTGGAGTCCCCGACGTCCGCGACAGGGCATGCCGATGACCGGTCGCAGCAAGGGCGCGGTGACCGGTCCGGGATCGTTGTGGTGGTTGGGCTACGCGATGGCGACGGCGCACAGTCGTGCGGTGGAGCGCAGGCTGCGCAGGTAGATGCACGCCTCGTTCAGGAAGCGGAAGCGGTCGGCAACGGAGTCGCTGGCGGGCTTGAGTAGCCGCCCGTCGGTGGTGATGAGCGCGTCGCCGATGAGCGCGGTCCGCCAGTGGAGCGCGGTGTAGGTGGCTTCGCCCGCTTGGTAGACGGACAGTTCGTAGGGGTCGAGGGAGTGGGCGAGCATCGCCAGGACGCGGGGCTGTTGCTCGAAGCGGCGGCGGGCTTCGGTGAGGGTGACCTTGGCGGGGTCGGCGTGGTGCTGGGCGAGGTAGTCCTCCCATGGCCGGGCGGGTTTGGTGGTGGCGTTGACGTGGATGTTCCAGGCGCGCCAGCGAAGGGAGGCGTCGTTGACGGCTTTGGCCGCGGTGCGGTTGAGGTCGAGGCGGCCTTTGCGTCCGCCGGCGGCCATGGTGACCGCGCCAAGGCGGCGGGCGGCGTCGAGCAGGTAGTAGCCGAGGAATCGGGTCAGCCAGCCGATGAGTCGGCGGTGCCGGACGTGGAAGCGGCGGGCGGGTGTGCCGTTGGCGTCCAGCAGGTCGTTGACCTTTTCGGAGGCGGCGAACCAGTCCGCGTCTTCGCCAGGTGCGAAGCAGACGGTGACAACCTGGTCGGTCAGTGGCGTGGGCTTGGGCATGACGGTGTGATCCCTTCGTCAGGACATGTGCGCGGGCGCGGCGGCGCTGCATCGCCGTGCGGCGTCTGTTTCGAGGTGCCTGCTTTTATGGCGCGGGCGGTGGATCACGGGCCGACCGGAACGGTGGGCGAGGTGATACCGCGTGCGCGGGCAGGTCCACGAGGGACAGACGGCGGCGGTGCGAGAACGAGAAGAACCTGCACCGTAGCGCCGCGATCTGACAGCACACCCCTTGTCAGGAACGCCGCACATGCCACGTGACCTGCGCTGACAGGATGGGCTGTGCCGGGTGCCAGAGCCTGTCAGAGTACGAAGACCCCGTCGTCGTCGAAGTTGGCGTTGGCGGCCGTCGGCGCACCGTGGTCGCTGGGCAGCGCGACCAACGGCACCCGCTGGATGCCGCCGATCGGCAGCCATACCGCCTCGGCCGGGTCGCTGTCATGGACCGCGGTCGCGGCGGCGACCCTCGCTCCTGCGGGGCGGAGAAGCGCGTGGAGGTGATCCTCGCGGGCGGCGCTGTGCAGCCAGAAGAGCACCGGGTAGCAGGGGCCGCCGCTGCGCTCGAGCGTCGCGTACCTGTCGAGCTTGGCGATCACCCGGCCGAGCGGTTCGCTGCCGGTGTCCACCTCGAGCCAGTAGCCCACGGACGCGGCGCCGACCCTCCACACACCGTGCCCATCGGGCCTGACCGTCGGGAACCGGGCGGTCGCGGTCGCCTCCGACCACCACCGCTGCAGCCGCGCTCCGGGATGGCGTCGGCTGTGGGCGGCGAGCCGGACGCCGAACTCGTTGGCGGTCAGCAGGTGCGTCAGGTGCGGGTTGGCGGACATGCGCTGGATGAGTTGGCGGCTGGTGCTGGCGGTGGGTTCGGGCCGCCGGTGGGCGGCGGCCTGGAAGCGGTGTCCGTTGTGGCCGAGGGTCCAGTGCCATGGCTGGCTGCCGCCGCCGTCGCGGGCGAACCGGAACCGGTCGACCAGGTCGAGGGCGTGCAACTCGTTGAGGCGGATCTGGCAGGTGCGGCGGGCGCGGAACAGCATGCGGTGGATCTGGTCGGTGGTCAGGACCTGATGGTCGTCGAGGAGCTGGAGGATGCGCCGGTCCCGGTTGGTGATGTGTGGGTAGATGGCCAGCAGGCCAGCAGACCGAGGTGTTGGCATGGCCGCGTTCACCCCTTGGAGAGAGAGTCCCGATAGGGAGTCTGGATCAGTCGATCTTGGGTTTGGGACGCGTAGCGGCCCGCGTTTGCGCAGGCCAGACGCCTGACAGGGCGGGCCACAGCGGCTCGCTTGAGGTCTCGTGTCGCGGACATCCCCAAACGAGCCCCCGGCGCCGTACCCGGCCGAGCCCTTGGACGAGCCGACCGACCGGGTTGCCCGGGTCAACGGTCGCGGGCTATCTGCCGGCGCAGCGCCGTACGGGCGAGTTGCTGCATCGGAGGCTCGGCGCCGCGTCGGCTGTGTGCGGCGGCGCACGCCTGCCGGATCGCGGTCGCTTCTCCGACGACCGGCGCCGGCGGGTTGGTGATGAACGTGAAGGCGGGCACCTCGCGGTTGTCGACCAGCAGCCGGGCGGCGGCGGTGTAGACGTCGAGGTGGGCGAGGTCGTGTTCGTCGAGGTCGGGCTTGGTGTGCCGGGACAGCTCTCGGGCGTCGCTGGGATCGACGGTGAAGAACAGCTTCGAGCGGGCGTTGGCCGACACCGCCGCCGCGACGTCGTTGGGTAGCTGCGCCAGGTCCTGGTGTGCGAGAACCAGCCCGAGGCGGAATCCTCGTGCCTCGGCGAGCATGTCCGCGACGCTGCCGGGCAGCGTGAGGAAGTTCTGGCACTCGTCGACGAACAAGGTGGCGTCTTTCCGCTGGTCCTCGGGGATGGCGGCGCGGGCGATGGCGGCCTGCCACACCCGGGCGACGATCAGCGAGCCGAGGATCCGGGCGGTCTCCTCACCGAGGATGCCCTTGGGCAGCCGGCACAGCAGCACGCCACCGTCGAGGACCCGGCCCATGTCGAAGGAGCTGTGGGCGTTGCCGATGACGCTCTTGACGAAGTCGCGTAGCAGGAAGGCTCGCAGCCTGGCGAGGACCGGGGCGATGACCTGGCCGCGGAACTGCTCGTTGATGCCGTCGTACCAGACCCAGAATCCGCCGAGGCCGTCCGGGTCGTCCAGGCCGTGCGTGAACCGCCCACGGAACTCGCGGCTCTGCAGCAGGGACGGGACCATGCTCAGCGTCGGCTTCGCGTGCCGCATCAACGTCAGGCAGGCCACCCGCATCGTGTCGTCCATCCGGGGCCCCCACTGACCCTGGAAGATACGCGCGAAGATGCCGACGAGATTGTCGACTGCCAGGTGCGGGTCACCGCCGTCGTCGAGCGGGTTGAAGCAGCCCGGGTTCTCCTGATCCGGATCGATGATCACAATTTTGTCGGCGTACGAGGCGGGAAGCCGGTCGAGGATGTCGGTGATCAGGTCCCCGCGCGGGTCGATGACCACCGTCCCCCGGCCTGCCTTGATGTCGCCGACGATCATGTTCAGCAGCAGCGTGGACTTCCCGACGCCGGTCTTGCCTACCACGTGCACGTGCTGGCGTGCGTCGCTGACGCGCAGGCCGACGCTGTGACGGCCGAGCTGCGAGCGGCCCAGCACCTTCACGCCTCGCCCGCCGGACGGGACGGCGACCGGCGCTGGTACGGCTTTGGCCCGGGCACGGTCCAAGCCGGGCACGGCGAGATCACGCGGGAGGGCAGCGAGAGCGGCGAGCTCCGGCACGGTCGCCAGGAACCCGCGCCGCAGCCGCCGCCCGGCGATCGTCGCGACCGGCTGCGTCATCTTCATGCGCCGCAGCCGGTTCGGGCCGGTGTAGACGGCGGCGGCAGCGGCGATGGTGTGGGCGAGCCCGACCAGGCGGTCCCGGACCTGTGTCGCCCGCTGCCGGTCCGGTGGTGTGGTGGTCGGGTCGGTGGCGACGGCGAACCGGACCGCGATCTCGAAGTGCGGCACCCGTACGGCCTTGTCCACGACGGTTCGCGCCTCGACGGCGGCCACCGGGTCACGCTCGACCACCCTCCCCGCCGCTGCGGCGTGGGCGGTGCGCGGCCGGGACGGGCCCGGCAGGAAAACCTCAAGGAACCACAACAGCGGTTCGACGGCCACCCGTCCGATCCCAGAGACGGTCCGGGCGGCCGGATCTGCTTGCCTGCCGGGGTGGCTGGTGGCCGCCACGCGTCGTGCCGATCGAACCCGGTGGGCGGGGGCGGGCCGGGCGAGGATCTGCACGCAGGCGTGTTCGCGGTGGCGGACCTCGGCCCCCGCAGCTAGGAGGGCCCGCAGCGGGTCGAGGTCGTGGTCGCTGCGCAGCGGCAGCCCGTCGGCGTGCTGGGGCCAGTGCGCGCCGCCGACCTGCTCCCCCACCTCGGCGGGAATTGGGGCGGCCGCGTCGGGTGTGGTGATGGTGGCGGCGGGCCAGGCCGAGCGGACGGCGGCCTCGACCGCTCCGGGCGGCACGGTGCCCGGCACCCACACCCGGATGGTCAGGGCACGGCCGGTCCACGTGTACTCCCAGGCGACGTGCGGGTAGCCGTAGACGCGGCGGCGCCACACCGACGGCGTCAGGACGCCCACGACGGCGGTCCAGAACGCCGCCGCCGCCTCGGCGGTGACCTCCGGCGGAGCGGCGATGGTCAGCCAGCGGGCGCCGGCCACGAGACGCCTGTGCCGCCAGGCGAGGATCAGGTCGTGGCCGAACACGCCCGCGACGATGACGGCGGCGGCGAGCACGCCGAGCCAGGGCCGGGCGAGGATCCACAGCCCGGCATCAACCGGCCACAGCGAAGGATTCATCGGAGATCGCCGATCCCCGTTACGGCGATGGCGTGTTCGGCGGCGGACCCCACGCTGCGGAACGGGATCCGCGATCGGCCCGCGACGAGCAGTCCCTCGCCCCTGGGCGCCGCCAGCAGGAGCCGTGATTCCCCGGCCGTCAGCGAGAACGCCTCGGACACGGCGTCGATGGACTGGGGGCTTTGCCGCATCAGGATCTGGGTGGCGGCGTTCGACACCACGGCTAAGCCGAGGTCGGTGGACAAGACATCGGCCGCGTCCTGCGTGACCACGCACAGCCCGGCGGCGCGTTTGCGGGCGGCTTTGGCCATCCGGAACAGGAATCGGGCGCCTTCACCGTCGCGCATCAGCAGCCACGCCTCGTCGACGACGACCAGCTGCCGCCCGCGCGCGGCCGGGGCCGGGGTGTCGATGCGCGACCAGATCGCGTCGAGGGCCAGCAGGGTGCCGATGGTGCGGAGCTGGTCGGGCAGGTGCCGCAGCGACCACACCACCAGATGCCCGGCCGGGACGGTGGTGGTAGGTCCGTCGAAGAGGCTGGCGAAGTTCCCGTCCGTCCACGGCGCGAGCCGGGCGGCGAGCTGCCGGGCGGCCGGGTCGTTGTCCGCGCGGAGGGTGGCTGCCAGGTCCTTAAGCAGCGGTGCGGGCCGGGTCCAGGTGGCTGGGTCGGCGTTGATGCCGGACCGGTGGTAGGTGGCGGTGATGGCCCGGTCGAGGGCGGCGCGTTCGGCCGGCGGCGGCGCCGAGCCGAGCATGACCGCGATCAGGGTGTGCAGGTAGAGGCTGCGGCGGGTCAGAGTGTCGGGCCGGGTGTCGGCGGGAAGGTCGAACGGGTTGATCCGCACGCCGGGCTGGCCGAGCTGCACGACGGTGCCGCCGACGTGGTTGGCCAGGGATGTGTACTCGTCTTCGGGGTCGATGACCGACACCGCGGTGCCCTGGTACAGGTTGCGCAGGACGTCGAGCTTGACGAAGTACGACTTGCCGGCGCCGGAGCGGGCCAGGACGACGCTGTTGTGGTTGTCCTGGGCCCACCGGTTCCACACCAGCACCCCGTTCGAGGTGGTGTTGACCCCGTACAGGACGCCGTTGGGTGGGGTGAGGACGCCGGGGGCGGGGGCGGCGAGGTCCGCGGAGGCGAGCGGGAACGCCGCGGCGAGGGCGGTGGTGTCGAGGATGCGGCGCATCCGCAGCGAGTCCACGCCAACGGGCAGGGTGGCGATCCAGCCCTGCTGGTGGCGGAAGGTGGCCGGCTGCAGGTCGAGCAGGACGCTGGCGGCGGCCGACTTCACGCCCGCGGTCACCGTGGCCAGCTCGTCGAGGTCGCGGGCGTGGATGGTGACGTAGATGCCGGTGTGGAACAGTTTCGCGGCGCCGCGGGCGACGCGCTCGGCGAGGTCGGCGGCGTCGTCTGCGGCCGCGTCGACGATCGGGTCGCCGAGCCGGCCGGAGTCGGCGTCGAGACGGCGGGAGGATTCGAGGCGGGCGCGTTGGCGTTTGAGCATCGGCGCGGCCAGTGGTGGCGGCACCGGCTCGATGTGGACGGCGACGTCGACGCGTGCGGGGTAGGACAGCAGCGGGTCGAGCCAGGCCGGGCCGACCTCGGCAGGGTATCCGCACACGACGTAGGTGGCGGCGTAGCCATCACCGACCCGCACATGCCATGGGGTGACAGACAACGCCGCCGGCGACGGCATGCCCTCGCCCGTGGCGGCGCGCGTGGTCGTGGGCTTCCAGAAGGTCATGGTGTCCTCCGCATGGTGATCGGGGTGCCGGGTACCGCTCGCGGGCCTGATACGGGCGGCGCGAACGGGTCGACGGCCGTGGCGAGGGCAGCGGCGACGGCCGGCCCGTCCAGGACGGTGGCGTCGACACCGAGCCCGGACAGGACGCGGGCGGCGGCGTCGGCGGCGTGCTCGCCGGTGACGACGGCCAGGACCTGGCGGCGCAACGGGTCGCGGTCGTTGTCGAGCTCGACCAGGAAGCGGGCGTAGTCGTCGGCGGCGGTCTGCAACGCTGGGTGCGGCAGGCGGGGCGCGGCCTCGACGGTCGCCTGCGCGTAGGGGGTCAGGTCGTGTCGTTGGGCGGCTACGACGAGCTGGGCCGGGCCGGTGAGGCTGTTGAGGAACCGGCCGAACCCGTCCAGCAGCGCGGCCTGCTCGCTGCCGGTGCGCAGGTGGATGTTGGTGGTGCCGCACGCGATCAGCACCTTGGCGCCGCCCTCGCTGGTCAGCACGCCGGTGCGGCTGATGGTGGTGACCGGTGAGCGCAGCGGCGCCGGAACGGGCACCGCGGTCGCGGTGACCGCGAGCGCGCTGGCCCGAGCCGTCCCGGGCGTCAGTGTGCGTGGGCTGCGGGACAGGGCGAGGCCGTGGCGCAGCCACACGTCCAGGGGCAGGCCGTCGCGGCGTCCGAGCGCCACGGTGGTTGCGGTGGCGAACAGGATGAGGCCGGCGACGATCCAGGCCGCTGGTGGCAGCAGGTGCCCGAACGCGCGGTGGACGCCGAAGCCGGCCAGGCCGGCGCCGCCGATGATGCCCAGCTGCCGGAACGTGAGCCCGAACGCGATGCGGTCGGGCTCGTTCACGTTGGCCGGAACCGCCGCGAGGGGGCCGGTGTCGTCGAGGTGGTTCATGTGCCGCTCCGATTGACGTAGACGTTGCGCAGCCGGCGGTAGTGGTGGCAAGTGTGGGTTGCTCATGTCGATCCGCGGGCCG
>NZ_JBFAIU010000171.1:0-15918 GCF_040654855.1 Asanoa sp. NPDC050611 | reverse complement strand
GCGGCGGCCGGCCGTGGCTCAAGTTCACGCTGCTCAACCCGATGACCACGGTCGAGCACCTGCGGGCCGTGCTCGACCGGGTCCGCGCGGCCGGCGACCGGCTGCTGGCCGAGGACGACCGGCTCGCGGCGGCGGTGGTGTGATGCGCGTCCACGACTTCGCCGGCGTCGGGGTCGGCCCCTTCAACCTCGGCCTCGCGTGCCTGTCCGCCGACCTGCCCGATGTGGACGGTGTGTTCTTCGAGCAGCGGGACGGTTTCGACTGGCATCCGGGGCTGATGATCCCGGGCGCGACGATCCAGGTGCCGTTCCTCGCCGACCTGGTCACGCTGGCCGACCCGACCTCGCGCTTCTCGTTCCTCAACTACCTCAAGCAGACCGGCCGGCTCTACCGCTACTACATCCGCGAGAACTTCTACCCGTTGCGCGCGGAGTACAACGCCTACTGCCAGTGGGCGGCCGCCCAGCTACCGGCGATCCGGTTCGGCAGCCGGGTGGAACGCATCGACCACCAGGACGGCGTGTACGCCCTGCGCGTCCTCACATCCGGTGCGGTCGAGACGGTGCTGGCCCGCAGGCTCGTGCTCGGCATCGGCACGGCCCCACACATCCCGCCCGCCCTGCGTGCCGTCGCCGGGCCGTCCGTGGTGCACAGCGCCGACTACCTGCCCGCCAAGCGCCGGCTCCAGCAGCTCGACTCGATCACGATCGTCGGCAGTGGACAGAGCGCCGCCGAGATCTACCTCGACCTGCTGCCGGAGGCGGCGAAGCACGCATACCACCTGACCTGGCTCACCCGGTCGCCACGCTTCCTCCCGATGGAATACACGAAGCTGACGCTGGAGATGACCTCGCCGGAGTACATCCGCTACCACCACGCGCTGCCCGTCGCGACCCGCGACCGGCTCGGCCGCGAGCAGCGCAACCTCTACAAGGGAATCAGCGGGGACCTGGTCGACGCCATCTTCGACACGCTCTACGAACAGGGGTTGACCGGTCCGGTGCCGACCACGCTGCGCGCGGGCGTCGAGGTCACCGGGGCGCGGCACGACGGTGACCGCTACGTCCTGGAGCTGCGCCACGCCGAGCAGGACCGCGCGTTCCGGGCCGGGACACAGGGCCTGGTGCTGGCCACCGGCTACGCGTCCCGGGTGCCTGCTTTCCTGGAGCCGGTGCGGGACAGGATCGCCTGGGACGAGCGCGGCCGGTACGACGTGTCCCTCGACTACGCCGTCGACCGTGTCGGCGACGAGATCTTCGTGCAGAACGCCGAGGAGCACACGCACAGCCTCACCGCGCCGGACCTCGGCATGGGCGCCTACCGCAACTCGGTCATCCTCCGGGCCCTGACAGGACGCGAGGTCTACCCGGTCGAGGAACGGATCGCGTTCCAGGAGTTCGGCGCGCCGGCGCTCGTCGAGGTGGCATCGTGACGTTCACCCTCGAACCCCTCGACCTCGACGCGCACGGCGAGCTGTTGCACGGCTGGGTGACGCATCCGCGGTCCGTCTACTGGGGCATGCGGGGCGCCTCGGTCGACACGGTGCGCAAGGCGTACGCGGAGATCGACGCCGACCCGCACCACCACGCCTGGCTCGGCCGGCTCGACGGTGAGCCGGTCTTCCTGGCCGAGACCTACGATCCGGCGCACAGCGAGCTGGCCGCGCACTACGAGGTCGCCGCGGGTGACGTCGGGATGCACGTGCTGGTCGCCCCGCCGGCTCCCGGAGCGCCCGTTCGCCACGGGCTCACCTCGGGCGTGATGCGGGCCGTCATGGAGTTCGTCTTCGCCGACCCGCGCGCCGCCCGGGTGGTGGTCGAGCCCGACGAACGCAACGACGCCATCGCACGCAAGAACGCCGAGGTCGGTTTCGTGGTCCAGCGCCGGGTCCAGCTCTCCGACAAGGTGGCCGGCCTGAGCTTCTGCACGCGCGACGCGTACACGCTGACCGCGCCGGAACCACCCGCGCACCTGACGCCGGAGACGATGGCGGTCGCCCACCGGCGGGTGATCGCCAAGGCGATCGCCGAGTTCAGCCACGAGCGGATCGTCACGCCCGAGCCCGACGGCGACGGGTGGGTCCTGGGCGACCACCGCTTCCAGGCCCGCCGATACCCGCTGGAGCACTGGGTCGTCGACCCGGAGTCGATCCAGGGACCGCTGGACGCGATGGCGTTCGTCGCCGGGCTGGCCCGCCCGCTCGGCATCCCCGACCTGCTCGCCGTGTCGCACCGGCCGCCCTCGACCAGCACCGAGCGCGCGACACTGGCCGCGGCCAGCTCGGCCGTCAGCATCGCCGGGGTGAACGTACGGTTGATCGGCGCGAGGGCGGGCTCGTCGAGCCAGGTGTAGCCGGTGCCGGCGGCCCACAGGTGGTGGTGCGCGTCGACACTCACGCGAGCGCCCGCGGGTCCAGCAGGCCGGCCGCGACCAGCGCGGGCCACAGCTCCGGCGCGGGCGGCTTCGCGAACAGCTCCGCGTTGCGGCGCACCTGTTCCGGCGAGTCCGCGCCGACGATCACCGAGCGGACCAGCGGGTGGTCGCCGGCGAACGCGAGTGCGGCGGCCGGCAGCGTGGTGCCGTGCGCGGCGCACACGTCGGCGATCGCGCCGGCCCGGGCGACCAGCTCGGCGGGCGCCGGGCCGTACTCGTAAGGCAGGCCGGCGTGTGGCCGGTCCATGGCGAGCAGGCCGCTGTTGAAGATGGCGGCGTTGTGCACGACGGTGCCGGCCGCGGCGCAGGCGGGCAGCACCGCGTCGAGCGCGGGCTGCTCCAGCAGCGTGTAGCGGCCGGCCACGATGATCTCGTCCGGCGCGCACTCGGTGACGAACCGGGCCAGCACCGCCGGGTCCATCGAGCCGATCCCGATCGCGCCGACGACGCCCTCGTCCTTCAGCTGCCGCAGCGCCGGATAGCCCTCGGCCAGCGCCTGGTCGGGCCGGTGCTCCGGGTCGTGCAGCAGCGCCAGGTCGATCCGGTCGAGGCCGAGCCGCGCGAGGCTCTCGGCGAGGCTGCGGCGCACACCGTCGCGGCTGAAGTCCCAGACCCGCCGGTGCGTCGCCGGCACCACGAACCCGGCGTCGTCGAGCCCGGCACCGCCGCCGGGCACCGGCTCGAGCACCCGGCCGACCTTGGTGCTCACGGTGTACGCGGCCCGCGGCCGCCCGGCCAGCGCGGCACCCAGCCGGCGCTCCGAGAGCCCGAGCCCGTAGTGCGGCGCGGTGTCGAAGTAGCGGATCCCCGCGTCCCACGCCGCGTCCACGATCGCGGCCGCGTGCTCGTCGTCGATCGCCCGGTAGAGGTTGCCCAGCTGGGCACACCCCAGCGCCAGGGCGGCACGGGTCATGACGCCGGCCGCAACCGGAGCCCCTGCATGCCGCCGTCCACGGCGAGCGCGGTGCCGGTGGTGGCGCTGGCCAGCGGGCTGGCCAGGTAGCCGATCGCGGCGGCGACCTCCTCGGCGGAGACCAGCCGCCCGCTCGGCTGGCGGGCCCGCAGCGCCGCCAGTTCGGCGTCCGGGTCGTCCGCCGCCGAGAGGAGCCGCCGCACCCACGGGGTGTCGGCCGTGCCCGGGGTGACGCAGTTGACCCGGATGCCCTCGCGGATGTGGTCGGCGGCCATCGCCTGGGTCAGCGACAGCACCGCGCCCTTGCTCGCGCTGTAGAGGGCGCGGTTGGGCAGGCCGGCGGTGGCCGCGATCGAGCACGTGTTGACGATCGCCGCGTGCGCCGAGGCGCGCAGGTGCGGCAGCGCGGCCCGGCTGACCCGCACCATGCCGAGCACGTTGACGTCGAGCACCCGGTGCCACTCGTCGTCATCGTTGTCGGCGACCGTGCCGGCCGCGCCGATGCCGGCGTTGTTGACGAGGATGTCGAGGCCGCCCAGCTGCTCGACCGCGGTGGCGACGCCGGCGCGTACCGCCGCGTCGTCCGTCACGTCGGCCACCACGCCCACCATGCCGGGGTCGATGCCGTCGACCTTGAGGTCGAAGCACGCGACCTTGGCGCCGCGGGCCGCCAGGAACCTCGCCGTCGCGAGGCCTATCCCCGAACCACCGCCGGTGACCACGGCTGCCAGGCCGTCGAACTCACCCATCACTGCCTCCCGCTCCAGATCGGGCCATCAGGGTACGCGTAGTCCGAGAGCGTCTCGGGTCGCATGGTCGCGCTGAAACCGGGCTGCACCGGCGCCACGTAGCGCCCGGCGCGGACCACCGCCGGGTCGACGAAGTGCTCGTGCAGATGGTCGGCGAACTCGATGACGCGGTTCTCCATGGTCCCGGACACCGCGACGTAGTCGAACATCGACAGGTGCCGGACCAGCTCGCAGAGGCCGACGCCGCCGGCGTGCGGGCAGACCGGCACGCCGAACTTGGCCGCCAACAGCATGATCGCGATGTTCTCGTTGACCCCGGCGACCCGGGTCGCGTCGAGCTGCAGGTAGGACAGCGCCTCGAGCTGCAGCAGCTGCTTGAAGACCACGCGGTTCTGCACGTGCTCGCCGGTGGCCACCGGCACGGGTGCGATGCCCCGGGCGATCGCCGCGTGCCCGACCACGTCGTCCGGGCTGGTCGGCTCCTCGACCCACCACGGCTTGAACTCCGCGAGCGCCGAGACCCACTCGATCGCCTCGGCGACGTCCCAGCGCTGGTTGGCGTCGACCGCGATCGGGAAGTCCGGCCCGCACACCTCGCGGGCGATCCGCAGCCGGCGGACGTCGTCGGACAAGTCCGCGCCGACCTTCAGCTTGATCTGCGTGAAGCCCGCGTCGAGCGCCTCCTGGCACAGCCGGCGCAGCTTGGCGTCGTCGTAGCCCAGCCAGCCGGGCGTGGTCGTGTAGGCCGGGAAGCCCTCGGCCAGCAGCGTCTCGATCCGCTCGGCGCGGCCCTTCTCGGCGGTGCGCAGGATCTCGAGCGCCTCGTCGCGGGTCAGCGCGTCGGTCAGGTAGCGGAAGTCGACGAGGTCGACGATCTGCTCCGGGGTGAGCTGGGCGAGCAGCTGCCACAGCGGCAGGCCCGCCTGCTTGGCCTTGAGGTCCCAGAGCGCGTTGACCACGGCGGAGATCGCCATGTGCATGACGCCCTTCTCCGGGCCGAGCCAGCGCAGCTGCGAGTCGTGCACCAGCTCGCGCCAGAACCCGCCGAGGTCGCCGAGCACCTCCTCGACGTCGCGACCGACGAGGTACGGGCGCAGCGCCGCGATCGCCGCGGTCTGCACGTCGTTGCCGCGCCCGATGGTGAACGCGAAGCCGTGCCCCTCGGGCCCGTCGGCCAGGTCGGTGCGGAGCACGACGTAGGCGGCCGAGTAGTCGGGGTCGGGGTTCATCGCGTCCGACCCGTCGAGGTGCAGCGAGGTCGGGAAGCGGACGTCGTAGGTGTCCAGTGAGACGAAGTGCGGCATCGAGCCATCCCATACATCGGAGGTGTGAGGAGGATAACCACCGATGCGGCCATGAGGGGAGGGCGCTGAGCTGTGATTCATCCGATGCCTGGCCCGTTGTGAAGCCGACCCAGGCCGCGGCGGGCACGTCGCCGGGTTCCGGCCTCCCAACCGGCGAAGTCGGCCCGGATCCCGAACAGCCCGGCGAGGATCGCTTCCAGCTCGTCGGCACCGGGCCGCGCGGCGCCGGTGAGCAGGACCACCGCCCGGTCCGGGCGACCCAGGCGACACAGGGCGTAGGCGACCGGTCCGGGTGGTGCGTCCCGGAGCTGCCGGTCGGCGAACTCGACCATCTCAGCGCGCTGGCGGAGGTCGAGGAACTCCGGCATCTCCGCGGCGACCGCGCAGAAATCATCGGGTGTTTCGCCGGCCCGGAATTGCCCGCCGCCGGCGTACCGGCCCAGCACGCCACGCGCCCGGTCGACCACGGCCAACTCGACCGCGGCGGCCTCGTCCGGCTCGCCGACCCGGCGGAGCAGTGCCGCGAGAGCCCGGCCCCGACCGACCCGTGCGGCGTCGACCGCGACCGTGCCCGGCTCGTCAGGTGCGGTGGCGAGCGCGCGGAGATGGTCGAGCACCGTCGCCGCACCGACCTTCTCGGCCAACAGGTCGAGTTCGCCGGTGAGCACCAGATATGCCTCCACCGCGCGGAAGTCGCCGGCGTCCCGGGCCAGCGCCGCGAGCAGCCGGGCGCGGGTGCCGGCGGGTTCGAGCAAGGCCGCCGCCCGCGGACCGGCGTCGCCCCGGACGGCCTGCCAGGCGGCGAGGTAGTAGGTGCGGGCGAGCGCGTCGGGCGCGCCGACGAGCGTCGGGAGGTGGCCGGAGAACCGCTCGTTGCCCGGCGTGAAAGCCGCCGCCCAGTGGTCGCGGGGCCCGTCCCACTGGCCCGCGACGAAATCGATCGACGGCACGCCCTCCGGCACGAACGCGACCATAGTTATCGATACATCCGATGTCAACGGCGTGATACATCCGACAACTGCCCGCTCTACGACGTCCCGTAGTATTACTACCGGACGTAGTAACTGGAGGGGGCCAGTCCATGGACGCGCTCGATGTCGCCCGGTGGCAGTTCGGTGTCACCACCGTGTACCACTTCCTCTTCGTGCCGCTGACCATCGGGCTTGGCCCACTGGTGGCGACCCTGCAGACGCTCTGGCACCGCACCGGCAACCCCCGCTACCTGCGACTGACCCACTTCTACGGGAAGCTGTTCCTGATCAACTTCGCGATGGGCGTGGTCACCGGCATCGTCCAGGAGTTCCAGTTCGGCATGAACTGGAGCGACTACTCGCGCTTCGTCGGCGACGTGTTCGGCGCACCGCTGGCGATGGAGGCGCTGCTCGCCTTCTTCCTCGAGTCGACGTTCCTCGGCCTGTGGATCTTCGGCTGGGAGAAGCTGCCGAGGCGGATTCACCTCGCCACCATCTGGACCGCCGCGCTGGGCAGCGTGCTGTCGATGTTCTTCATCCTGGCCGCCAACTCGTGGATGCAGAACCCGGTCGGCTTCAAGATGAACCCGGAGACCGGCCGCCCCCAGCTGACCGACATCTGGGCCGTGCTGACCAACAAGGTCGCGCTGATCACTTTCCCGCACACGCTGGCCGCCGCGTTCCTCGTCGCGGGCGCGCTGCTGGTCGCGGTCTCGCTCTGGCACGTCACCCGGCGCCCGGACACGGACGCGGGCGAGCACCGGTTCGCGCTCAAGCTCGGTGCCTGGGTCACCCTCGTCTCCAGCGCGGCGCTCGTCTTCACCGGAGACATCCAGGGCAAGATCATGACCGAGGTGCAGCCGATGAAGATGGCCGCGGCCGAGGCGCTGTACCAGTCCGAACAGCCGGCGTCGTTCTCGGTGCTGACCATCGGCACGCTCGACGGCAGCCGCGAGGTGTTCGCGCTCAAGCTGCCGTACCTGCTCTCGTTCCTCGCCACGGGCTCCCCGAAGGGCGCCGTCGAGGGGATCAACGACCTGCAGGCGCGGTACGCGGCCGAGTACGGGCCCGGCAGCTACTCGCCGATCGTGCCGGTGACGTACTGGAGCTTCCGGGTGATGATCACCCTCGGCCTCCTGGCCGCGGCCATCGCGCTCCTGGTGCTCTGGTCGCAGCGGCGCGGGCGCACGCCGTCGAACCGCTGGTTGCTGCGGGCCGGCCTGATCCTGCCGCTGCTGCCGCTCGGCGCGAGCACCGCGGGCTGGATCTTCACCGAGATGGGCCGGCAGCCGTGGATCGTCTTCGGCGAACTGCTCACCCGCAACGGCGTGTCCCGCAGTGTCTCGCTGACCGAGGTGCTCACCTCGTTCCTCGCGTTCACGCTGATCTACGGGATCCTCGCGCTGATCGAGGGACGGCTGCTGTTCCGGTACGCGAAGGCCGGGCTGCCACCGCCCAAGCCGAAACCGAACGAGGCCGAGGACGACGACGTGCCCGCGCTCGCCGGCGCCTACTAGGGAGACCACAGTGGACCTGCCCACCTTCTGGTTCCTCGCGATCGCGTTCCTGTTCATCGGCTACTTCGTGCTCGAGGGCTTCGACTTCGGCGTCGGTGTGCTGATGCGCACGTTCGGCCGCGACGATGCCGAGCGGCGGTTGCTGCTCAACACCATCGGGCCCGTCTGGGACGGCAACGAGGTGTGGCTGATCACCGCGGCCGGCGGGATGTTCGCCGCCTTCCCGCACTGGTACGCCAGCGTGTTCTCCGGCTTCTACCTGCCGATGCTGCTGGTCCTGCTGGCGCTGATCGTGCGCGGGGTGGCGTTCGAGTTCCGCGGCAAGCGCGACGACGCCGCCTGGCGTGCGCGCTGGGACTGGGGAATCCTTTGTGGATCCCTGCTGCCCGCGCTGCTCTGGGGCCTGATCTTCGCCAACGTCGTACGCGGAGTGCCGCTGGCGGCCGACCACGAGTACACGGGCGGCCTGGTCGATCTGCTCAACCCGTTCGCGCTGCTGGGCGCGGCCACCTTCGCCGCCGTGTTCGTGTTGCACGGCGCCGTGTTCGTGGCGCTCAAGACGACGGGCTCGGTGCGGGCGCGGGCGAACGCGCTGGCGGCCCGGTTCGGCCCGGTCGCGGTCGCGCTGCTGGTCGGCTTCCTCGCCTGGATGCTGATCGGGGTGCGGCGGGACCCGGCCGCGGTCGGGCTCGGAATAGCGGCGGCGGTCGCGGCGGTCGGGGCGCTGGGCGCCAACCGGGTGCGCCGCGAAGGCTGGGCGTTCGCCGGCACGGCCGCCGCGATCGGCCTGTCCGTGGCCGCGCTGTTCGCCGCGCTGCACCCGGCCGTGCTGCCGTCGACCGGCGACCCGGCCGGCACGCTGACGGTCGCCAACGCCGCCGCCAGCGCGTACTCCCTGAAGATCATGACCGTGGTGGCCGGTGTCTTCCTGCCGCTGGTGCTGCTCTACCAGGGCTGGACCTACTGGGTGTTCCGCCGGCGGTTGTCGCTCACACGATAGTGCCGCCCCCGTCGACGACGATCGTGGCGCCGGTGATGTAGCCGGCGCCACGCGACGCGAGGAACACCACCGTGGCGGCGAACTCCATCGGGTCCCCGGCGCGGCCCGCCGGCACCTGGGCGATCCGGCGCTCGTAGTAGCCGTCCGGGTACTTGTCGGTCATCTCGGACGGGAAGAAGCCCGGCGCGATCGCGTTGACGCGGATGTTCTTGCGGCTGGTCCACTGCGCGGCCAGGTCGCGCGTCAGGCCGAGCAGGCCGGCCTTGGCACTCGAGTAGGCGGCCTGCGGCAGGCCCGCCGAGACGATGCCGAGGACGCTGGAGATGTTGATGATCGAGCCGCCGTCGGCCATGTGCTTCGCGGCCGCCTGCGCCATCCAGTAGGCGCCCATCAGGTTGATGTCGAGCACCTCGCGGTATTCCTCGGGCGTCTCCCGGGACGCGGGCACGGCGGTGCCGACGCCGGCGTTGTTGACCAGGATGTCGAGCCGGCCGAACCGCTCGACCGCGGCGGCGGCCAGGGCGCGGCAGGCGTCGGGGTCGGACACGTCGGTGGGCACCGCGTGCGCCTTGCCACCGGCCTGCTCGACCAGCGCGACCGTCTGGCTGAGCCGATCGGCGCGGCGGCCGGCGACCACGACGTCGGCGCCCGCCTCGGCGAGGCCGACCGCGGTGGCCACGCCCAGGCCCGAGGAGGCGCCGGTGACGATCGCGACCTTGCCGTCGAGCCGGAACTGGTCGAGGACACCCATGGGTCGTTCCCTTCGTCAACGGGGGGTCGGCAGCACGGTGAACGTGTCGTCGCCGGCGGGCGGCTCGTCGGTCACCGTGGTGTCGTAGACCACCGCGTCGGGCGGCCCTTTGCGAGTCCATTTCACCATGCGGTCCACCGCGTCGGGAGCACCCTCGAACGCCGCCTCGACGGAGCCGTCGGGCAGGTTGCGGACCCAGCCGGTGACGCCGGCCGCGAGCGCCTGCCGGCGGCAGGTGTCGCGGAAGAACACACCCTGTACGCGGCCGGACACGACCACCCGACGTCTGATCATGTGTTTATTGTCGGACGCGGGCGATAGCTTTGCGGGCGATGGACGCCGACTCGTGGGACCGCAGATACGCCGAGACCGAGCTGGTCTGGAGCGCCGACCCCAACCGCTTCGTCGCCGACGAGCTCACCGGGCTGCCGCCGGGCAGCGCCGTCGACCTGGCCGCCGGCGAGGGCCGCAACGCCCTGTGGCTCGCCGGTGTCGGCTGGCGGGTGACCGCCGTCGACTTCTCCGCCGTCGCGCTCGACAAGGGCCGCCAGATCGCTGTGGCCCGCGGGCTCGACGTGACGTGGGTGCACGCCGACCTCGCCGACTACCGACCGCCGACGGCCGACCTGGTGCTGATCGCCTACCTGCACGTGCCGCCGGCGCTGTGGCAGCCGGTGCTGGGCCGGGCCGTGGCCGCGGTCGCGCCCGGCGGCACGCTGCTGCTGGTCGGGCACGACTCGACCAACCTCACCGAGGGCACGGGCGGTCCGCAGGATCTCGAACGGCTCTGGTCCCTCGACGCGGTCGTCGCGTCGCTGGGTGACCTGGTGGTCCGGCGGGCCGAGCGGGTCCACCGGCCGGTCGAGGGCGCCCGCGACGCGATCGACACGCTGGTCCGCGCGGAGCGCCCGGCGTCATGACCGCGACACCGGCCTCGATCAAGCGGATCTACTACGTCCTGACGGTCGGCAACACGCTCGCCGCGTCGCTGATCTGGGGCATCAACACGATCTTCCTGCTCGACGCGGGGCTCAACAACCTCGAGGCATTCGCCGCCAACGCGTTCTTCACCGCGGGCATGGTGCTCTTCGAGGTGCCCACCGGCATCGTGGCCGACCTGCGCGGCCGGCGCGCCTCGTTCCTGCTCGGCACGATCACGCTGGCCGTCACGACCGCGCTCTACGTGCTGCTCTGGCAGATCGAGGCGCCGTTCTGGCAGTGGGCCGTGGTCTCCGCGCTGCTCGGCCTCGGCTTCACGTTCTTCTCCGGCGCCACCGAGGCGTGGCTGGTCGACGCGCTGACCGCGACGGGCTTCGACGGCCAGCTCGACGCGGTGTTCGCCCGGGCCCAGGTCGCGTCGGGCGCGGCGATGCTCGCGGGCTCCGTCGGCGGCGGCTACCTGGCGCAGCTGACCAACCTCGGCGTCCCGTTCGTCGTCCGGGCGGCGGTCCTGATCGTGATGTTCGTGATCGCCGCCGTCGTGATGCGCGACCTGGGCTTCACACCCGACCGCGAAGGCCGCCCGCTGGCCGAGATCCGCCGGATCGTCCGCAACTCGGTCGACTACGGCTGGCAGGTCCCCACGGTCCGCTACCTGATGCTGGCGTCACCGTTCGTCGGCGGCGTCGGCGTCTACGTCTTCTACGCGCTGCAGCCCTACCTGCTGGAGCTCTACGGCGACCCGCACGCATACGGGGTGGCCGGCCTGGTCGCGGCGCTGCTCTCGGCGGCGCAGATCGCGGGCGGCTTCTGCACGACGTGGGTCCGGGCCCGCTTCCGCCGCCGCACGTCGGCGCTGTTGGCCGGGCAGGTCCTCAGCGTCGCGGCGATCCTGCTGATCGGCCTGGTGACCAACTTCTGGGTGGTGTTGGCGCTGATCATGTTGTGGGGCCTGTTGTCGGCCGCGACGATGCCGATCCGCCAGGCGTTCCTCAACAGCCTGATCCCGTCGAGCCAACGCGCCACGATCCTGTCGTTCGACTCGCTGATGAGCTCGACGGGCGGCGTGGTCGCCCAGCCGATCCTGGGCCGCGTGGCCGACGTCTGGAGCTATCCGGCGTCCTATGTGGTCAGCGGCGTGATCTCCGCGTTCGCCCTACCGTTCCTGGCCCTCTCCCGCGCCCAACGCACCCCGACCGACACGGCGGTGACGGGGGCGGGCCCGACGATCCCGTCACCCACCCCGCCGGCGGAGGCGCAACCGGATCCGGCCGGGGAACGGCAGGCGAGGTGATCGATTCGGCGTGGCCCGAGATCTCGGCTCTGGTGGCCGCGGCCCCCTATCCGGTGGAGGTGCTGCCGGCCGACCCCGCCCGCTCGGTCGCCTGCCTGGCCAGGCTGGAGATCACGCCCAGGTCGTGGCTGGGCGCCGTGACCGCCAACGCCGGTGGCCTGGCGATCGACCACGGCTGGCTCCGCGTGCTCGGCGCGGGCCACCCGGGCCTGCCGGATGTGACCGCCGAGCTGGATCCGGCCGCCGGCCGCCTGGTCGTGGCCTACGACGTCCTGGGCGGTCAGTTCGCGTGGCAACGGGCCCGCCCGGGCACACCGCCGACGGTGCACTACTCCGGTCCGGACAGGTTGGCCTGGGACGACCTCGAGATCGGCTACGGCGACTGGCTCGAAGCCATGCTCGTCGGGCGGCTGACGGACTTCTACGTGGACCTGCGCTGGCCGGGTTGGGAAACCGAGGTCGCCGCCACGGCGCTCGACCAGGGCATCAGCACGTTGCCGCCGCCGTGGACGAGCGAGGGCAAGGACCTCGCCACGGTCTCCCGCAAGGCGATCCCGCTCGCCGAGCTCGTCTCGGTCCTCCACGACATGGCCCGCCAACTCGGCTTCCATTAGCTGCCCGCCTTTGCTCTGCTTCCACATACGCATCGCAGGTCAGCGCGGGTGATGCGTGGATGTAAGCAGAGCAGAGCCGTCGCAGCCCCGCTGTGTCGGGCCGTAGGCTGTGGCGATGATCGAGCCCGTTGTGCTGGCGGCCGCGGGTGCGGCGCTCGTTCTCGATGTCGCCGGCCCCGGGCTTCCCCGCGTCGTGCACTGGGGTGGAGATCCCGGTCCGCTCGACGACGACGGCCTGCGGGTCCTGGTCGAAGCGGCCGGTGGTGCCATCCCCTCGGCCGTCGGCGGCCCGATCCAGCCCGTCGGGAGCATGCCGCTGCTGCCGACCCAGTGGGACGGCTACGCCGGCCGGCCCGGCGTCACCGGTGACCGCGCCGGGCACTGGCCCTACCTGCGGCTCGCGCTCGACGGCCCGGTGCGCGTCGACAACAACCAGCTCGTCGCCGAGGCCGTCGACGAGACCGCCGGCGTCCGGGTCCGTGCCGAGATCCGGCTCGACGCCCACGGCGTTCTGCAGGTCCGGCACACCCTGACCAACTCCGGCACGGACGCCTGGACCGTCGCCGCCCTGCGGACCCTGTTGCCGATCCCCGAGCAGGCCACCGAGGTGCTCGACTTCACCGGCCGGTGGGGGCTCGAGCGCGTGCCCCAACGACGGCCGCTCGGCAACGGCACGCACGCCAGGGAGAGTCGCCGCGGGCGGACCGGGCACGACGCGACGCCGCTGCTGATCGTCGGCGACGGCACGTTCAGCCAGGTGTGGGGTGTGCACATCGCCTGGAGCGGCGGCCACGAGGAGTACGCCGAGCGGATCTCCGGTGCCACCGCCGTGCTCGGCGGCGGTGAACTGCTCGAAGCCGGCGAGGTCCGGCTCGAGCCGGGCGCGACCTACACCACGCCGACCGGTTGGTTCGCCTGGTCCGGCGACGGGCTCGACGGGCTCAGCGACCGCTTCCACCGCGCGATCCGCGACCGCCCGAGCCATCCGCGCACACCCCGCCCGCTCACCCTCAACGTCTGGGAAGCCGTCTACTTCGACCACGACCTGGGCCGGCTCACCAAACTCGCCGATCTCGCCGCCCGCGTCGGGGTCGAGCGGTTCGTGCTCGACGACGGCTGGTTCCCCAGGCGCCGCGACGACACCGCGGGCCTCGGCGACTGGACGGTGGACCCCGGCGTCTGGCCCGACGGCCTGCACCCGCTGGTCGACCACGTCCGCGGCCACGGCATGCGGTTCGGCCTCTGGTTCGAGCCCGAGATGGTCAACCCCGACTCCCGGCTCGCCCGCGACCACCCCGACTGGATCCTCGCGACCCCCGGCCGCCTGCCCCGCGAACACCGCCAGCAGCACGTGCTCGACGTGGCCCGGCCCGAGGCCGCCGAATACCTCTTCGCCCGGATCGACGCGCTGGTCACCGAATACCAGCTCGACTACGTGAAGTGGGACCACAACCGGGACCTGCTGGAGGCCGCCCGCGACGGCGTCGCCGGTGTGCACCGCCAGACCGCGGCCGTCTACGACCTGCTCGACCGGATCAAGGCGAGCCACCCCGGCCTCGAGATCGAGTCGTGCGCGTCCGGCGGCGGCCGGGTCGACCTCGGCATCCTGGCCCGCACCGACCGGGTCTGGACGTCGGACTCCAACGACGCCCTCGACCGCCAGCAGATCCAGCGCTGGACGACCCTCCTGCTCCCGCCCGAGCTGATCGGCAGCCATGTCGGCCCGAGCCCGGCCCACACCACGGGCCGCAGCGCTGGGCTGGCGTTCCGCACCGCCACCGCGCTGTTCGGCCACGCCGGCATCGAGTGGGACATCAGCACCTGCACGGAGGAGGAGCTGGACCTCCTGCGCGACTGGGCGACCCTCTACAAGCGACTCCGATCGGTCCTCCACAGTGGCCGGCCGGTGCACGGCGACCTCACGGGCGTCGTGACCGACGACGCCGCCGTGTTCGTACACGCGCAGCTCGACAACCCGACCGAGCTGCGCCCCCGCCGCGTCCGCCTGCCCGGCCTGGCACCGGACCGCCCTTACCGCATCACGCGCTGCTGGGGCGAAGACGCCGAACTGCCCGACGGAACGCTCACCGGCCGCGCCCTGGCCACGGTCGGCATCCAACTGCCGCGGCTGCGGCCCGAGCAGGCCATCGTGCTGGAGGTCCTACCCGCGTAGGAAGGCCAGCACCGCCAGCACCCGCCGGTGGTCGTCGGGCGCCGGTGGCAGATCCAGCTTCACCAGGATGTTGGCGATGTGCTTGGCCACCGCCGCCTCGGAGACGACCAACGCCCGCGCGATCGCCGCGTTGGAGCGGCCCTCGGCGATCAGCGCGAGCACCTCCCGCTCCCGCGGCGTCAGCCGGGTCAGCGGGCCCCGCCGCCGGCCTAGCAGCTGGGCGACCACCTCGGGGTCGACCGCCGCGCCGCCGTCCGCGACCCGGACCAGCGCGTCCATGAACTCCTCGACCCGGCCCACCCGATGCTTCAGCAGATAGCCGACGCCGCCGCCGCTGTCGAGCAGTTCAGCCGCGTACGTCGGCTGCACGTACTGGCTCAGCACCAGCACGGGCAGGCCCGGGTACGCGGCCCGCAGCTCGACCGCCGCCCGCAGGCCCTCGTCGGTGAACCCGGGCGGCATCCGCACGTCGGTCACGACCACGTCCGGCCGCTCGTGCGCGACCGCCGCCGTCAACGCCGCGGCGTCACCGACCGCGGCGACCACCGTGTGGCCGAACCGCGAGACGATCCCGACCAGCCCCTCGCGCAGCAGCACCGCGTCCTCGGCCACGACTATGCGGAGCACGGCAGCTCCGCCCGGATCAGCGTCGGTCCGCCCGGCGGGCTCGACAGCAGCAGCCGCCCGCCGGCCACGGCGACCCGGTCGGCCAGACCGGCGAGCCCCGTGCCACCGGCCAGGTCCGCGCCGCCGACGCCGTCGTCGCGTATCTCCAGCACCAGGGTGTCGACGTGCAACCGGGCCTGGACGACGGCGCCGGCCGCCCGGCTGTGCTTCGCCACGTTGGTCAGCGCCTCGCTGACCACGAAGTGCGCGGTCACCTCGACCGGCTGCGGCAGCCGCCGGGGCAGCTCGACGTCGACCACCACCGGCACCGGCGACCGGTCGGCCAGGTCCGTGACCGACGCCGGCAGGCCGCGGTCGGTGAGCACCTGCGGGTGCACGCCGCGGATCAGCTCGCGCAGCTCGTCGTGCGCCCGCTCGGCCTCGTCCTGGGCCGCGGTGAGGTGCTTCGCGGCCGTCGAGTCGTCGGGCACCTCGAGCCGGGCCAGCCCGATCGCCATGCTCAGCGCGACCAGCCGCTGCTGTGCGCCGTCGTGCAGGTCCCGCTCGATCCGGCGGCGTTCGCCTGGCCCAGCAGCGGGTCGCTCAGCCCAACAGCGGGTCGCTCAGCCCAGCAGTGGGTCCAGGCCGACCGTC
>NZ_JBFAIU010000170.1:0-15980 GCF_040654855.1 Asanoa sp. NPDC050611 | reverse complement strand
GAGGGCCCGCTCCCACCTGGGGAGCGGGCCGTTTCATACAGTGGCCAGGTGACGCGAGCCAACCTGGACAAGCAGCCGCACGAGGTCGCCGAGATGTTCGACGGGGTGGCCGATCGCTACGACCTGACCAACACGGTGCTCTCCTTCGGACAGGACCGCGGCTGGCGGCGGGCCACGCGCGACGCCCTCGACCTTCGACTGGGGGACACGGTGCTCGACGTGGGCGCGGGCACCGGCGTCTCGACCGAGGAACTGGGGCGCTCCGGCGCGTACGCGGTCGGCGCGGATCTCTCCATCGGCATGCTGCGCGCGGGCCGGCACACCCGGCCGACGGTTCCGCTGCTCGCCGGCGACGCGCTGGCGCTCCCGTTCGCCGACGGCACCTTCGACGCGGTCACCATCTCCTTCGCGCTGCGGAACGTCGTCGACACCAAGGCCGCCCTGCGTGAGCTGGCCCGAGTGACCCGTCCCGGCGGCCGGCTGGTGGTCTGTGAGTTCAGCCACCCGACCAACTGGACGTTCCGCACCATCTACCTTTCGTATCTGATGCGGTCACTCCCCGCAGTCGCCCGGCGGGTGTCGAGCAACCCGGACGCCTACGTCTACCTCGCCGAGTCGATCCAGATGTGGCCCAACCAGCAGGATCTCGCGACCCGCATCCAGGAGGCCGGATGGGGTGCCGTGGGCTGGAGAAACCTGTCTGCCGGAATCGTGGCGCTGCACCGCGCTACGCGTATGTGAAGATTATCCGGTTTGCGAATCGGACATCGATCGACAACTCGGTTCCGCCCCAGGAGTTAGGTATACCTAACCGGGCGCCCACAGTATCCCCGGTTCTAGACTCCACCCGATGAGCTTGTGAAGCATTTCACGAGCCTGCGAGGAGCGAAGAGCAGGCATCCGAGGGGGTAGTCGTAGTGGCCGCCAGCAGGGACAACGACGCCGACGTCATCGTCGTCGGCGCCGGACCGGGTGGCTCGACCACGGCCTACCACCTGGCGCGGCACGGCGTACGCGTGCTGGTCCTGGAGAAGTCGGAGTTCCCGCGCGAGAAGGTCTGCGGCGACGGGTTGACCCCACGCGCGGTCAAACAGCTCATCAAGCTCGGTCTCACCGCCGACGGCACGTTCGCCGAGCAGGGCTGGCTGACCAACAAGGGCCTGCGGGTGATCGGCGGCGGCGTGCGCCTGGAGCTCGACTGGCCCGACCTCGCCAGCTTCCCCAACTACGGTCTCGTGCGCACGCGCCACGACTTCGACGACCTGCTCGCGAAGCAGGCCGTGAAGGTCGGCGCCGACCTGCGCACCGGCGTGACCGTCACCGGGGCGGTCCGCGCGGACACCGGCCGCGTGGTCGGCGTGACCGCCGAGGTCGACGGGGAGCCGCGAGAGTTCCGCGCCCCGCTGGTCATCTCCGCCGACGGCGTCTCCGGCCGCTTCCCGCTCTCGATGGGCCTGGCCAAGCGCGAGGACCGGCCGATCGGCGTCGCGGTCCGCCGCTACTACCAGTCGCCGGCGAAGCACGACGACGACTACCTCGAGTCCTGGTTGGAGCTGCGCAGCAAGGAGGGCGGCGACAAGCTGCTCCCCGGCTACGGCTGGATTTTCGGCATGGGCGACGGCCGCGTCAACGTCGGCCTCGGCGTGCTCAACTCCTCCGCCGCATTCGGCAAGACCAACTACCGCCGGATGCTCACCGAGTGGCTCGGCGCCACCCCGCCCGAGTGGGGCATGAACGACGAGGCCAACGCCGACGGCCCGATCCTCGGCGCGGCCCTGCCGATGGGCTTCAACCGGGTGCCGCACTACACCCGCGGCGTCCTGCTGGTCGGCGACTCCGGCGGCATGGTCAACCCGTTCAACGGCGAGGGCATCGCGTACGCGATGGAGTCCGGCGAGCTCGCCGCGGAAGTGGTGGCGCAGGCGCTCGGCCGCACCGGCGCCGACCGGGAGCGCGCGCTGGCGGTCTATCCGGCCGAGTTGAAGGCCCGCTACGGCGGGTACTACCGGCTCGGGAACATCTTCGTGAAGATGATCGGCAACCCGCAGATCATGCGCATCGCCACCAAGCACGGCATGCCGCACCCGACGCTGATGCGCTTCGTTCTCAAACTGCTGGCCAACCTGACGGATCCGCGCGGTGGCGACGCGATGGACCGCGTCATAAACGCGATGACGAAGGTGGTGCCGGCGGCATGAGGACGCGACCCCGCCGGGCGGGGACCCATACAACGGTGAATACTCAGACGCTGATTCTCGACAGAGGGCAGGAAAGGACGAGCAGGAGAACACCATGACGCTCTCGCCGTACGTACCGATCCTGGGGCTGTTCGCCCTGGCTGCCTTCTTCGCGCTGTTCTCCGTCGCGTCGGCCCGGATCGCCGGCCCGCGCCGGTACAACCGGGCCAAGCTCGACGCTTACGAGTGCGGCATCGAACCGAGCCCGCAGCCGGTTGGCGGCGGCCGGTTCCCGATCAAGTTCTACCTGACGGCGATGCTTTTCATCGTCTTCGACATCGAAATCATCTTCCTCTACCCGTGGGCCGTGAACTTCGACGTTCTCGGTGTCTTCGGGTTCGTCGAGATGGTCATGTTCATCGGCACCGTGTTCATCGCCTACGCCTACGTCTGGCGCCGCGGCGGCTTGGACTGGGACTGAAGGGAGGCACGCCAGCATGGGTATCGAAGAGAAGCTCCCCGCGGGCGTCCTGCTCACCTCCGTGGAGAAACTGGTCAACTGGTCCCGCAAGTCGTCGGTCTGGGGTGCGACCTTCGGCCTCGCCTGCTGCGCGATCGAGATGATGGCGGCCGGCGGCCCGCACTACGACCTGGGCCGCTGGGGCATGGAGGTGTTCCGCGCCTCGCCCCGCCAGGCCGACCTGATGATCGTGGCCGGCCGGGTGTCGCAGAAGATGGCGCCCGTGCTGCGCCAGATCTACGACCAGATGGCGGAGCCGCGCTGGGTGCTCTCGATGGGCGTCTGCGCGAGCAGCGGCGGCATGTTCAACAACTACGCGATCGTCCAGGGCGTCGACCACGTCGTGCCGGTCGACATGTACCTGCCGGGTTGCCCGCCGCGGCCCGAGATGCTGATCGACGCGATCCTCAAGCTGCGCGAGAAGATCATGCACGAGCCGCTGGGCCCCAACGGCCGCAAGATGCTCGAGCAGCGCAAGGAGCGCGGTGACGTGCCGGTCGTGCCGTACGGCTCGATGCCGTCCTCGTACCGCAACGACAAGGCCCGGCGCGCCGAGTGGACCCAGGCCGTCCGCGAGGGTCGCGAGGAGCAACTGCGGATCGAGAACTGGATGAAGGAAGAACGACACCTCCAGGGAGGTGGACGGTGGTGACCACGACGCCCGACAAGGACCCGGTGGCCGACCCGAAGGAACACGCGGAGCGGACAGCCCCGGCCAACGAGTCGGCGAACCCGACCAACCAGGACCCGACCCCGCCGAGCGCCAAGCCCGGTGGCGGCGTGCCCGTGCAGGCCACGCCGGTCGGCGCGCACACCGGTGCGCCGGCTGAGCTGCCGCCGTCCTCTGTGGCCGGTCGCGGCATGTTCGGCATCCAGGGCTCCGGCGACACGTCGGGCTTTGGCGGCCTGGTCCGCCGGCGGGTCGGCGCCGGCGGCAGCGAGCGCCCGTACGGCAGCTACTTCGACGAGGTCTACGACGCGCTCGAAGAGGCGTTCCCGGGCCTCGACGACGCCATCGAGAAGGTGGTCGTCGACCGCGGCGAGCTGACGCTGCACGTCAAGGCCGAGAAGATCCTCGAGGTCGCCCGCACGATGCGCGACGACGAGTCGCTGCGCTTCGAGCTCTGCTCCTCGGTGTCCGCTGTGGACTATCTCGGTGCCGACGAGCGCCGGCTGCACGTGACCTACCACCTCGCCTCGATGACCTACCGGCGGCGGGTGCGGCTGGAGGTCGCGGTCGGCACCGACCATCCGCACGTGCCGACGGTGACCACGGTCTACCCGACCGCCGACTGGCAGGAGCGGGAGACCTACGACATGTTCGGGGTCATCTTCGACGGCCACCCCGGCCTGACCCGGATCCTCATGCCGGACGACTGGGAAGGCCACCCGCAACGCAAGGACTACCCGCTCGGCGGGGTCCCGGTGGAATACAAGGGCGCCGAGATCCCACCGCCGGACCGGCGGAGGAGCTACCAGTGAGTGAGCGCAGCGAACGAACCATTTGGCTCAGCACTGACGCGTCAAGCGTCAGCTCGCGAAGCGAGGTGACATCTTGACCACCAACCCGAGTTACGCCCAAGAGCGCGAAACCTCTGAGGGCAAGGTCTTCACCGTCACCGGCGGCGACTGGGACACCGTCGTCAGCGGCACCGACCCGGTCAGCGACGAGCGGCTCATCGTCAACATGGGCCCGCAGCACCCGTCGACGCACGGCGTGCTGCGGCTGATCCTCGAGCTCGAGGGCGAGACCGTCCGCGAGATGCGCTCGGTCGTCGGCTACCTGCACACCGGCATCGAGAAGAACCTCGAATACCGCAACTGGGTGCAGGGCACGACGTTCGTGACCCGGATGGACTACCTCGCGCCGATCTTCAACGAGACGGCGTACAGCCTCGCGGTGGAGAAGCTCCTCGGCATCGAGGACGAGATCACCGAGCGGGCCACCACCATCCGCGTGCTGATGATGGAGCTCAACCGGATCGCGTCGCACCTGGTCTGGCTGGCCACGACCGGCATGGAGCTGGGCGCCATCTCGATCATGTTGTACGGCTTCCGCGAGCGCGAATACATCCTCGAGATCTTCGAGATGATCTCCGGTCTGCGGATGAACATGGCCTACGTGCGCCCGGGCGGCGTCGCGCAGGACGTGCCGGACAGCGCGGTCGCGAAGATCCGCGAGTTCCTCGAGCTCATGCCCAAGCGGCTCAAGGAATACGAGGACCTGCTCTCGGGCCAGCCGATCTGGATCGAGCGGACGCAGGGCGTCGCCGTGCTCGACGTGACCGGCTGCGTGTCGCTCGGCGTCACCGGCCCGGTGCTGCGCTCCGCCGGCCTGCCGTGGGACCTGCGCAAGACCATGCCGTACTGCGGTTACGAGAACTACGAGTTCGACGTGCCGACCTCGAACGACGCCGACGTCTGGGGCCGTTACCAGGTGCGGCTGGCCGAGATGCGCGAGTCGCTGAAGATCGTCGAGCAGGCACTCGACCGGCTCCGGCCCGGCCCGATCATGGTCGCCGACAAGAAGATCGCCTGGCCGGCGCAGCTCGCTATCGGCGTCGACGGCCTCGGCAACTCGCTCGAGCACGTCGCCAAGATCATGGGTCAGTCGATGGAGTCGCTGATCCACCACTTCAAGCTCGTCACGGAGGGCTTCCGGGTGCCGCCCGGCCAGGTCTACGTGGCGATCGAGGGCCCGCGCGGGGAGTTGGGCGCCCACGCGGTCTCCGACGGCGGCACCCGGCCCTACCGGGTGCACTTCCGCGAGCCCAGCTTCGTGAACCTCCAGGCTCTTCCCGCGATGGCGGAGGGCGGCCTGATCGCCGACGTCATCGCCGGCGGGGCCTCGCTGGACCCGGTGATGGGTGGGTGTGACCGATGACGACGCCAACGACGGTCTTCGACGAGGAGATCCGGCAGCGGGCCCGGGAGATCCTGGCCCGCTACCCGGCCGACCGCACCCGGTCCGCCCTGCTGCCCCTGCTGCACCTCGTGCAGTCCGTCGAGGGGCACGTCTCGCCGGCCGGCGTGGAGTTCTGCGCCGAGGTGCTCGGCATCAACAAGGCCCAGGTCGGTGCGGTCGCGTCGTTCTACACGATGTACAAGCGGCGCCCGACCGGCGACTGGCTGGTCAGCGTCTGCACCAACACGATGTGCAACGTGCTCGGTGGCCAGGAGGTCTACGACACGCTCAGCGAGCACCTGGGCGTCGGGCACGACGAGACCACCGGCGACGGCTCGATCACGCTCGAGCACGCCGAGTGCCTGGCCGCCTGCGACTACGGCCCGGTCATGACGGTCAACTACGACTTCTTCGACAACGTGACACCGGCGTCGGCGACCGACCTGGTCGACGACCTGCGCCGGGGCAACCGCCCGCAGCCCAGCCGCGGCGCCCGGCTCTGCACGCTCAAGGAGATGTCGCTCCAGCTCGCCGGCTTCCCGGACACGCGGGAGGACGCGGTCGCCGACGGCGTGCCGGGCGAGCCGACCCTGCGGGGCCTGCACCTGGCCCAGCAGCACGGGATCGCGGTCGCGGGCTTCAACCCCGACACCCCGATCAAGAAGAAGGACGACTCGGGTACGGCGAAGCCGGCGGCCACGGCGGGCGCGGCAGCCAGCAAGCCGGCCAGCGACGCGAAGCCGGCCGGCGACGCGCCGAAGCCGCAGGAGGACAAGCTCCGCGGCGCCAAGGAGGCGAACAAGTGACCACTACTCCTCGGCGGGAAGTCCTCGAGAAGCTCACGCCGGTCCTCACCAAGCGCTGGCTCTCGCCCAACGCCTGGACGATGAAGACCTACGAGCAGCTCGACGGCTACGCGGCGCTGAAGAAGGCGCTCAAGGCCCACCCCGACGACCTGATCCAGCTCATCAAGGACTCGGGCCTGCGCGGCCGCGGCGGCGCCGGCTTCCCGACCGGTCTCAAGTGGGGCTTCATCCCGCAGGGCGACGGTAAGCCGCACTACCTGGTCGTCAACGCCGACGAGGGCGAGCCGGGGACCTGCAAGGACCTGCCGCTGATGACGCACGACCCGCACTCGCTGATCGAGGGCGTGATCATCGCCAGCTACGCGATCCGCGCCGAGCGGGCCTACATCTACATCCGCGGCGAGGCGGTGCACGCCGCACGCCGGCTGCGCAACGCGGTCGTCGAGGCGTACGACAAGGGTTATCTCGGTCGCGACATCCTCAAGTCGGGCTTCAACCTCGACGTGGTCGTGCACAGCGGCGCGGGCGCCTACATCTGCGGCGAGGAGACGGCGCTGCTCGACTCGCTGGAAGGCTTCCGCGGCCAGCCCCGGCTGCGCCCGCCGTTCCCGGCGACGCACGGCCTCTACGCCTCGCCGACGGTGGTCAACAACGTCGGCACCATCTCCAGCGTCCCGTACATCGTGCTCGGCGGCGCCGACTGGTGGCGGACGATGGGCACCGAGAAGTCGTCGGGCCCGATGATCTACTCGCTGTCCGGCCGGATCGCCAACCCCGGCCAGTACGAGTGCTCGATGGGCATCACCCTGCGCGAGCTGATCGAGCTGGCCGGCGGCATGCAGCCCGGGCACGAGCTGCGGTTCTGGACCCCGGGCGGCTCGTCGACCCCGCTGCTCACGGCCGACCACCTCGACGTGCCGCTCGACTTCGAGGGCGTCGCCGGCGCGGGCAGCATCCTCGGCACCACCGCGACGCAGATCTTCTCCGACCAGGACTGCCCGGTCTACGCGACCTACCGCTGGCTGGAGTTCTACCACCACGAGTCGTGCGGCAAGTGCACGCCGTGTCGCGAGGGCAACTACTGGATGGTCCGGGTCTACCAGCGGATCCTGTCCGGTCAGGGCACCCACGAAGACCTCGACACGCTGCTCGACACCTGTGACAACATCCTGGGCCGGTCGTTCTGCGGCCTGGGCGACGGCGCGACGAGCCCGGTGACGTCCTCGTTGCAGTACTTCAAGCAGGACTACCTCGACTACATCGAGGGCCGGACAGCTCCCCGGCTGTCGGAGAAGGCTCTCGTGGGGGCGCACTGATGACGGATGTAGCCAAGAAGGCCGACGAGGTCACGCTGACCATCGACGGCGTCGAGGTGACCGCGCCGAAGGGCACGCTGCTGATCCGGGTTGCCGAGCAGCTCGGCATCGCGATCCCGCGGTTCTGCGACCACCCGCTGCTGGCCCCCGCGGGTGCCTGCCGGCAGTGTCTGGTCGAGGTCGAAGGGCAGCGCAAGCCGGTCGCCTCGTGCACCCAGCCGGTCGCCGACGGCATGGTGGTCAAGACCCAGCTCACCTCTCCGGTCGCCAAGAAGGCGCAGGAGGGCATCATGGAGCTGCTCCTGATCAACCACCCGCTCGACTGCCCGATGTGCGACAAGGGCGGCGAGTGCCCCCTGCAGAACCAGGCGATGTCGACCGGCCGGGCCGACTCGCGGTTCCACGAGCACAAGCGGGAGTACCCGAAGCCGATCAACATCTCGACGCAGGTGCTGCTCGACCGTGAGCGGTGCGTGCTGTGCCAGCGCTGCACCCGGTTCTCCGAGGAGATCGCCGGCGACAAGTTCATTGACCTGATGAACCGCAGCAGCGCCGAGGAGATCAACGTCTACCGCGACGAGGTCTACGACGCGGCGGCCGGCGAGGAGGCTGAGGGGGACGTACCCTTCAACTCCTACTTCTCCGGCAACACCGTGCAGATCTGCCCGGTCGGCGCCCTGACCGGCGCCCAGTACCGGTTCCGGTCGCGGCCGTTCGACCTGGTGTCCAGCCCCTCGGTGTGCGAGCACTGCGCCTCCGGGTGTGCCCAGCGCACCGACCACCGGCGCGGCAAGGTGCTGCGCCGGCTGGCCGGCGACGACGCGGCGGTCAACGAGGAGTGGAACTGCGACAAGGGCCGGTGGGGCTTCCGCTACGCGACCGCCACCGGCCGGCTGACCACCCCGCTCGTCCGCGACGCGAGCAGCGGTGAGCTGCGGGAGGCCTCCTGGAGCGAGGCGCTCAGCGTCGCCGCCGAGGGCCTGCGCACCGCCCGCGACGGCGCGCACGGCGTGGGCGTGCTGGCCGGCGGGCGGCTGACGGTCGAGGACGCGTACGCGTACGCGAAGTTCGCCCGCGTCGCCCTGCACACCAACGACATCGACTTCCGCGCACGGCCGCTGTCGACGGAGGAGACCGAGTTCCTCGCCTCCTCGGTGGTCGGCACGACCGACGTCACCTACGGCGACATCGACGCGGCTCCGGCGGTCGTCATCGTCGGCCTGGAGCCCGAGGAGGAGTCGCCCATCCTCTTCCTCCGCCTGCGCAAGAACTTCACCAAGCGCAAGCTGCCGATCTACGCGCTCTCCCCGTACGTGACCCGCGGCCTGGAGAAGCTCGGCGCCAAGGTCGCCCGGATCATCCCGGGCGAGGAGGCGCGCGTGCTCGCCGAGCACGACGTGGTCGCCGAGGCGCTCACGGCGCCAGGCGCGCTGCTGATCGTCGGCGAGCGGCTGGCCTCGGTGCCCGGTGGCCTCTCGGCCGCCGCGGCGCTGGCCGAGCGCACCGGCGCCAAGCTGGCCTGGGTGCCCCGGCGCGCGGGTGACCGCGGCGCCGTCGACGCCGGCTGCCTGCCCAACCTGCTCCCCGGCGGGCGCCTCGCGTCCGACGCGGCGGCGCGGGCCGAGCTCTCCGGCGCCTGGGACGTCGCTCCCGGTGTCATCCCGAGCCAGCCCGGCCGCGACACCGACGCGATGATCGTGGCGGCCGCCGGCGGCCGGCTGGGCGCTCTGGTCGTCGCGGGCGTCGACCCGGCCGACCTGACCGACCCGAAGCTGGCCGAGCAGGCCCTCGACGCGGTGCCGTTCCTGGTCAGCCTCGAGGTCCGGCGCAGCGCGGTGAGCCGCCGGGCCGACGTGGTCTTCCCGGTCGCGCCGGTCGCCGAGAAGGCGGGCAGCTTCCTCGACTGGGAGGGCCGGCTGCGCACCTTCGAGGCCGTCCTCGCCACCGACGCGATGAACGACGGCCGCGTGCTCGACGCGCTCGCCGCCGCGCTCGGCGTCGGGCTCGGCACCGGCGACGTCAACACGGTCCGCCGCGAGCTGGGCGGCCTGCCGGTGACCCGGTCCGACCGCCCGCACGCGCCGCTGCACGAGCCGGCCGAGGTGGCCGAGCCCCGGTCCGGGGAGGCGGTGCTGGCGACCTGGCACCAGCTCATCGACCTGGGCAGCCTGCTCGACGGCGACCAGGAACTGGCCGGCACGGCGCGCCCGCCGGTGGTCCGGCTCGACAAGGCGACCGCCGAGGCGATCGGCGTCGCCGACGGCGAGGCGGTCACGGTCGGCACCGGCCGCGGCGCGGTGACGCTGCCGGCGATGATCACGGAGATGCCGGCCGGCGTCGTCTGGCTGCCGACCAACTCGCCCGGTTCGACCACCCGGCGGACGCTGGGCGTCACCTCCGGTGCGGTCGTCTCGATCTCGGCTGGAGGGGCCCGATGACGTCCGCGGTGTACCTCGCGCAGGACCCGACGCTGTCCGACTTCGGGCACGATCCCTGGTGGATCGTGCTCATCAAGATCGTCTTTGCGTTCGTCTTCGCGGTGCTCGCGACGCTGCTCGGCGTCTGGTTCGAGCGGCGCGTCGTCGGCTTCATGCAGGTGCGGCCCGGCCCCAACCAGGTCGGCCCGCTCGGCCTGCTGCAGACGCTGGCCGACGGCCTGAAGATGGCCTTCAAGGAAGACATCCTGCCGAAGGCCGCCGACAAGGTCGTCTACTTCTTCGCGCCGACGATCTCGGTGATCTGTGCGGTGACCGCGCTGGCGGTCATCCCGTTCGGCCCGATGGTGAGCATCTTCGGCCACCACACGGCGCTGCAGGTCACCGACGTCTCGGTCGCGGTGCTGGTGATCCTGGCCGCGTCCTCGATGGGCATCTACGGCATCGTGCTCGGCGGTTGGGCCTCCGGCTCGACGTACCCGCTGCTCGGTGGCCTGCGGTCGAGCGCCCAGATGATCTCGTACGAGGTCGCCATGGGCCTCTCGATCGTCGCGGTGTTCATGACGGCCGGCACGATGTCGACCAGCGGGATCGTCGCCGCGCAGGCCGGCAGCGAGCGCAGCGTCTCGCTCGGCGGGTTCGACCTGTTCGCGCCCGGCTGGTACGCGATCCTGCTGCTGCCGAGCTTCGTCATCTACGCCATCTCCGCGGTCGGCGAGACCAACCGCGCGCCGTTCGACCTGCCCGAGGCGGAGTCCGAGCTGGTCGCCGGCTTCATGACCGAATACAGCTCGCTGAAGTTCGCGCTGTTCATGCTGGCGGAGTACGTCAACATGGTGACCGTCTCCGCGGTCGCCACGACGCTGTTCCTCGGCGGCTGGCGAGCGCCCTGGCCGATCAGCATCTGGTCCGGTGCCAACGAAGGTTGGTTCGGCCTGATCTGGTTCTTCGCCAAGGTGATCCTGCTGGTCTTCGTCTTCGTCTGGCTCCGCGGCACGCTGCCCCGGCTCCGCTACGACCAGTTCATGCGGCTCGGCTGGCGGGTGCTCCTCCCGATCAACCTGGTCTGGATCCTGGCGCTGGCCGGCATCCGGGTGCTGCAGAAGGAGAACAGCGACGCGGTCCGCTGGGGCATCATCGGCGGCGCGTTGGTGATCATCCTCCTGCTCGTCCTGCTCTGGCCGGACCGCAAGAAGCAGCCTCAGGTCACCCTCCAGGAACAGGTCAACGCGCGGCCGCAGGGCAGCTTCCCGCTGCCGCCGATGGACCTGGTGGTGCCGCCGAGCCCGCGGGCCCGGCGCGGGGTGGCGCAGCGGCAGCCGGCCAACGTGGGCGGTGGCGCTCCAGACGTCATCGACACCACCTCGACCGAAGAGAAGGAAGACTGAGATGGGCGCCATCACGGGCACGTTCAAGGGCTTCGGCGTCACGTTCTCGCACATGTTCCGCAAGATCGTGACGACGGACTACCCGTTCGAGCCGGCTCCGGCGGCACCGCGCTACCACGGCCGGCACATCCTCAACCGGCACCCGGACGGGCTGGAGAAGTGCATCGGGTGCGAGCTGTGCGCCTGGGCCTGCCCGGCGGACGCGATCTACGTCGAAGGCGGCGACAACACCGACGAGCAGCGCTTCTCGCCGGGTGAGCGGTACGCCAGCATCTACCAGATCAACTACGCCCGGTGCATCTTCTGTGGCCTGTGCATCGAGGCCTGCCCGACCCGCTCGCTGACGATGAGCAACGAGTACGAGCTCGCCCGCGACTCCCGCCAGGACCTGATCTTCACCAAGGAGCAGCTCCTGGCGCCGTTGCTGCCCGGCATGGAGCAGCCGCCGCACCCGATGCACCTGGGCGAGACCGAGAAGGACTACTACGTCGGCGCGCTCACGAACCCGGGCACCTCCGCCGGCGCCGAGCGGGCCCCGTGGTCCGAGACCGGCACGAAGGACGCGACTGGGCCTGCTTCATCGAGGGGAGACGCGTCATGAACATCGCACTCGCGGCGACCGTCACCACCGGCGAGGCGGTGACCTTCTGGATCCTCGCCCCGCTCGCGCTGCTCGGCGCGATCGGCATGGTGGCGGCCCGCAACGCCGTGCACTCCGCCCTCTGGCTGGTGCTGACCATGCTCTGCCTCGGCGTGTTCTACGTCGTGCAGGCCGGTCCGTTCATCGGCATGGTGCAGATCATCGTCTACACCGGCGCGATCATGATGCTGTTCCTGTTCGTGCTGATGCTGGTCGGCCGGGACGCCTCCGATTCGCTGATCGAGACGTTGCGCGGGCAGCGGGTCGCCGCGGTCCTGGTCGGCCTCGGCTTCGCCGGGCTGGTCGGCACGCTGGTCGCCCGCGCGGTCAGCGGCACCGAGGCGGTGGGCCTCGAGGCCGCCAACCGGGACGGCAACGTCCAGGGCATCGCGGCGCTGCTGTTCACGAACTACGTGTTCGCGTTCGAGGCGACCTCCGCGCTGCTGATCACCGCCGCCGTCGGCGCGATGGTGCTGGCGCACATCCACAAGCCGAAGAGCGAGCGGCTGGGCCAGCCCGAGACCATGCGGCTGCGGTTCCGCCCGGGCAACCACCCGGCCTCGAAGTCCGGTCCTGGCGTGTACGCCACCTCAGACTCGGTCGCCACGCCGGCGCGACTGCCCGACGGCACGCTCAGCCAGCGCAGCATTCCCGAGATCCTTCCGACGCGTGAGCTGAGCCCGCGCGAGACCGCCCCGAAGGGCACCGAGAAATGAACCCGAGCTACTACCTGGTGCTGGCCGGCATCCTGTTCACGATCGGGGCCGTCGGTGTGTTGATCCGGCGCAACGCGATCGTGCTGTTCATGTGCATCGAGCTGATGCTCAACTCGGCCAACCTGGCACTGGTCACGTTCAGCCGGATCAACGGCAACCTCAACGGCCAGATCATCGCGTTCTTCGTCATGGTCGTCGCCGCCGCGGAGGTTGTGGTCGGTCTGGCGATCATCATGACGATCTTCCGAACGCGGCGCTCGGCGAGCGTCGACGACGCGAACCTGCTGAAGTACTAGAGGGGCCGCATTCGTGGAACAGACGATCGAGTACGCCCACGCGACGGGCGTACTGGGCAGCGTGTGGCTGCTCATCGCCATCCCGCTGGTGAGTTCGGCGGTCATCCTGCTGCTGGGGCGCCGGAGCGCGAAGTTCGCGCACTGGCTCGGCACGGCGGCTATCGGCGCCGGCTTCGTGCTGACCCTGATCTACTTCTTCTCGCTGCGCGACCAGCCCCACCGGGCCGTCGAGCGCAACCTGTGGGAGTTCATCTCGGTCGGCAACCTGAAGGTTGACATCGGTCTGCTGTTCGACCCGCTGTCCGCCGTCTTCTGCCTGCTGATCACCGGTGTGGGTTTCCTGATCCACCTGTACGCGGTCGGCTACATGGCGCACGACGAGCGCCGGCACACCTTCTTCGGCTACTTCAACCTCTTCGCCGCCGCGATGTTGCTGCTGGTCCTCGGCAACAACTACGTGATGCTCTACCTCGGCTGGGAGGGCGTCGGCCTCGCGTCGTACCTGCTGATCTCCTTCTGGTACACCCGGCCGTCCGCGGCCACGGCGGGCAAGAAGGCGTTCCTGATGAACCGCGTCGGCGACGCCGGCCTGGTCATCGCGATCTTCACGATGTTCGCCTACCTCGGCTCGACCAACTACGCGGACGTGTTCAACGGCGTCGGCTCGCTGTCGTCGACCGTCGTGCTGCTGATGGGCCTGCTGCTCCTGCTCGGCGCGACCGGCAAGTCCGGCCAGTTCCCGCTGCAGGCGTGGTTGCCCGACGCGATGGAGGGCCCGACGCCCGTGTCGGCGCTCATCCACGCCGCCACGATGGTCACCGCCGGCGTCTACCTGATCGCCAGGTCCAACGCGATCTTCTCGGCCAACGAGGTGCTGCAGACGGTGGTGGTCAGCGTCGGTGCGCTGACGCTGCTGATCGGCTGCATCATCGGCGCGGCCAAGGACGACATCAAGCGCGTGCTGGCCTGGTCGACGGTCTCGCAGATCGGCTACATGTTCCTCGGCGTCGGCCTGGGCGGCGGCGCGTACGCGCTGGCGATCATCCACCTGCTCGCGCACGGCTTCTTCAAGGCCAACATGTTCCTCGGCGCCGGCTCCGTCATGCACGGCATGAAGGACCAGGTCGACATCCGGCGGTTCGGCGGGCTCTGGAAGCTGATGCCGTGGACGTTCGGCACGTTCACCGCGGGCTGGCTGGCCATCGTCGGCTTCCCGGGCTTCTCCGGCTTCTTCACCAAGGAGCCGATCATCGTCGCCGCGTTCGAGCGCGAGGGCTGGACCGCCTGGCTGTACGGCTGGGCCGCGCTGCTCGGCGCCGGGCTCACCGCGTTCTACATGACCCGGCTCTGGGTGCTCACGTTCCTCGGCCCGAAGCGGTGGACCGACGACATCGAGCACCCGCACGAGTCGCCACCGATCATGGTCGGGCCGCTGGTGCTGCTCGCGATCGGCTCGGCGATCGCCGGTGGCCTGATGGCCACCCCGGTTGCCAAGTGGCTCGAGCCGCCGCTGCCGGAGGAGGCCGAGGGCCTGCACCCGGTCATGTCGCACGGGGTGATCACCGCGCTCTCGCTGGTGCTCACGTTCGTCGGCATCGGCCTCGCCTACCTGCTCTTCCGGCGCGGCACCGCGCTGGTCGAGCAGCCGGCCGGCGTGGTCGTCACGGCCGCCCGCCGCAACCTCTACGCCGACGCCTTCAACGAGATCGTCTTCGAGAAGCCCGGCATCTTCCTGACCCGCGCGCTGGTGTTCCTCGACAACCGGGGCATCGACGGTGCGGTCAACGGCCTCGCGGCCGCGGTCGGCGGCGGCTCCGGCCGGTTGCGCCGGCTGCAGACCGGCTTCGTCCGGTCGTATGCGATGTCCATGATGGCCGGCGCACTGCTCGTGGTCGCCGCGTTCGTCGCCGTGCAGATGGGATGGCTGAGCTAGCGATGCAGGACTTCCCTTACCTGACAGTCCTGACCGGGCTGCCGCTCCTCGGTGCGGTCGTCGTCTGGTGCCTGCCCAAGGCCCGACCGGAGCTGGCCAAGATCGTCGCGCTCGCGTGGTCGCTCGTGGTGTTCGTGCTCTCGGTGGTCATGTGGATCGCCTTCACCCCGGGCGGCGACCGCCTCCAGCTGCGCGAGTCCTACCAGTGGATCCCCACCTGGGACGCGCGGTTCACCTTCGCGGTGGACGGCATCGCGCTGGTCATGCTGCTGATGGTCACGGTGCTGGTGCCGCTGGTGATCCTGGCCTCGTGGCACGACGCCGACAAGAGCCGGCGGAGCATCCCGACGTACTTCGCGCTGCTGCTGCTCCTCGAGTGCACGATGATCGGCGTCTTCGCGGCCGCCGACGTCTTCCTGTTCTACGTGTTCTTCGAGGTCATGCTCGTCCCGATGTACTTCCTGATCGGCAGCTTCGGCGGGCACCAGCGGCAGTACGCGGCGGTCAAGTTCTTCCTCTACTCCCTGGTCGGCGGCCTGTTCATGCTGGCCGCGGTGATCGGCCTGTGGGTGGTCGGCGGGCACACGTTCGACTGGGTGGCGCTGACCAACAGCGACTTCGCGACGAACACCGGCCGCTGGCTGTTCCTCGGCTTCTTCATCGCGTTCGCCATCAAGGCGCCGTTCTTCCCGTTCCACACCTGGCTGCCGGACGCCGGTGGCGCGGCACCCGCCGGCGCCGCGGCGCTGCTGGTCGGCGTGCTCGACAAGGTCGGCACGTTCGGCATCCTGCGCTACTGCCTGCCGCTGTTCCCGGAGGCGTCGCGCTGGTTCGCGCCCTGGGCGATC
>NZ_JBFAIU010000169.1:13801-16065 GCF_040654855.1 Asanoa sp. NPDC050611 | reverse complement strand
GAGATGACCCGGGTCGCCGAGAGGGAGGACCTCGACGCCGCGATCGACCGCCTGCGCCCCGAGGCGAGCACGAACCTCGGCGCCGGCCTCATGCTCGGTTACCGGGTGGCCCGCGACGGCTTCCGGGAAGGCGCCTCCAACCGGGTGATCGTGCTCTCCGACGGCCTGGCCAACACCGGCACCACCGACGCCGACACGATCCTGCGCAGGGTCCGCGACGAGGCGGCGAAGGAGATCGCGCTGCTCGGCGTCGGCGTCGGCAGCGACTACGGCGACGCGCTGATGGAACAGCTGGCGGACGGCGGCGACGGCTTCGCGGTCTACGTCAGCGAGCCGGACCAGGCCCGCGACGTGTTCGTCAACCGGCTTCCAGCCACGCTCGAGGTGCGCGCGCTGGACGCCAAGGTGCAGGTCACGTTCGACTCGCGGACGGTCCGGGACTACCGGCTGATCGGCTACGAGAACCGCGCGGTGGCCGACGAGGACTTCCGCGACGACAAGGTCGACGGCGGCGAGGTCGGCCCGGGGCACAGCGTGACCGCGCTCTACGCGGTGCGCCTGGCCGGCGACGTCGACCTCGGTGCCGAGGTGGCCAAGGTCCGGGTCCGCTGGCTCGACCCGGGCAGCCGGAACCCGGCCGAGGCGGCACACACGGTCACGGTGTCGGACGTCGACCGCGGCTTCGAGGCGGCGGCGCCCCGGCTCACGGTCGACTACGTGGCCGCCTATCTGGCGGAGTCGCTGCGCGGCGGCGACGAGGCGATCCCGCTGCGGGAACTGCACCGGATCGCGGAGCGGGCGGCCGACCGCACGGAGGACCCGGACGTCCGGGAGCTGGCCAACCTGGTGAGCCGGGCGAGCGAGCTGCGCTGAGCGCTTCGGGGGTCGCCGCGGGTCAGTGGCCCGCGGTGGCCCCGGCGCCGTCAGCCACCTGGTCGCCGGGGACCAGGCCGTACCCGTCGGGGACCGAGGCCGGGTCGTCGCCCGTCTCGACGACGCGGTTGTGCGCGTCGACGAAGACGACCCGCGGCGCGAAGGTGCGGGCCTCGGCGTCCGGCAGCCACGCGTACGCGACCAGGATGACCTTGTCGCCGGGGCTGATCAGGCGGGCGGCCGCGCCGTTGATGCCGATGACGCCGGAGTCGCGCGGCCCCTCGATCACGTACGTGGTCAGCCGCGCACCGTTGTCGATGTCGAGCACGTCCACCCGCTCGCCGGGCAGCAGGTCGGCGGCCGCCATCAGGTCGGCGCTGATCGTGACCGAGCCCACGTAGTGCAGGTCGGCCTGCGTCACCGTGGCACGGTGGATCTTGGACTTCATCATCGACCTGAACACAGCGCGGATCTCTCCCGAGTCTGGGGGCGGTTCCGGTAAGAACACGTAAGGCTGAGCCATCATTTCCGGCGGCCGGCGGAGAGCCGCTCACGCAGTGACATCGACCACAGAAGGATGGCGCGATGATCGTTCTCGACGGCGCCGCGGTGCGCGCGGCATGCTCTCCGACCGCCGCGGTGTCGGCGATCACCGCAGCCCTCGCGGCAGGACTCGACCCGGCGGCCGATCTCGCCCGAACCGCCGTCCCCGTCCGTTCGGGCCAGTTCCTGCTGATGCCGTCGGAGCTGTCCCCGTCGGGACGGCATTTCGGGATCAAGGTGGCGACCGTGGCTCCGGGCCGGCTTCCCCGCGTCGAGGCCTCCTACCTGCTCTACGACGCCGACTCGCTGGCCCTGGTGGCGATGCTGGACGGCACGGCCCTGACGACGCTGCGCACACCAGCCGTGTCAGTGGCCGCGGTGCTGCCGCGACTGCCCGCCGGGCCGCTGCGGCTGGCGGTCCTCGGCGCCGGCCCGCAAGCCCACGGACACGTGGCGACCCTCGCGGCGCACCGCCCGCCGGCGTCGGTGACCCACCTGGTGCGCCGGCCGGTGCCGGGCGCGCTCACCGTGGACGACCCGCGGGCCGACGACGTGCTGCGCGCGGCGGACGTCATCGTGTGCGCCACGACGGCCCGCACCCCGCTGTTCGACGCGGAGGTGGTCCGGGACACCGCCGTCGTGATCGCGGTCGGTACGCACGAACCGGACGCCCGGGAGGTCCCGGCCGCGTTGTGTGCCCGCGCGACGGTGGTGGTCGAGGACGCCGCGACGGCCCTCCGCGAGGCCGGCGACGTGTGCCTGGCCGTGCGCGAGGGCGCCCTCCGCGAGGACGATCCCGTTCGCCAGCCGGCCTTTCGTGATGGCCTACAACAAGGACATGCTCGCCG
>NZ_JBFAIU010000169.1:0-13791 GCF_040654855.1 Asanoa sp. NPDC050611 | reverse complement strand
CGCCCGCTCCGGACCGGCCGCTGCTCTTCAAGAGCGTCGGCATGTCCTGGCAGGACCTGGTCGTCGCGGAAGCCGTGGTGGCCGCGGCACGATGAGCACCACCACGAGCCGAGGGGGCGGTCCTCTGCCCGCCGTCAGTAGGCCATGGCCGCGGGTCGGCACGTTGCCGAAGTCGTCGTGAACGTCCTCGACGCGCTGTCGCACCGCGGTCAGAACGGCACCGCCGCGGCAGTCCACGCGCGCCCAGACGCTGTTATTCGGCGGCCAGCCGCCGTGTCAACCGATCGAGGCCCGTCTTGATCAGCTGCCCGTAACCGTCGTCGCCGAGTGCGTCGATCCCCGCCCGCGCGCGTTCGAGGTGGTCCCGAGCCCGGTCCGGGTCGCCGAGCCGGTGGTAACAGTCCGCCAGGTTGAGGTGCAGCGACGGGTAGAGGCCGGCCACCGACAGCGGCACGCCGGCCCGGGCCACCCGGTCGTCGCTGAGCAGGTCGGCCGCGGCCAGGGCGCGCAGGTCCCAGACCAGCTCCGCGCGGACGTCGTCCTGCACGTCGGCCATCGAGTGCGCGAGCACGCACACGTGCAGGGGATCCCCTTGCTCGCCGCCGATCTCCGCCCAGATCTCGGCGAACGCGTCGCGAGCGGCGGCCCGCTCGCCCCGACCGTGGTGCAGCTCCACCGCCTGCCCGATGCGGTCGAGCGTCGGATCGGTGCTCATCGACGGGCTCCTTCACGAGCTCGACCGGGTGACGCGGGTTAAAGCGCCGTTTGCTTCCTGGCCACCCGGATTTCAACTAGGGTAAGGGCGCCCGGCCCCGAGTGGCGGCCGCTCAACACCGAGGGTTGGTGATGACCATGGCGAAGAAGTCCAAGAAGGACAAGAAGAAGGACAAGAAAAAGAAGAAGTAGCTCGATCGGGGCGGCCCCGCGAGGGATGCCGCCCCGTCGGTCCTCAGTGGATCCGGCTACTTCAGGAAGTCGAGCACCATCCGGGACAGCTCTTCCGGCTGCTCCTCGAACACGTAGTGTCCCGCGTCGTCGATCACGCCGACGTGCACGTCCTGCGCGTATCCGGCGAGCTGCTCCCCCACCGAGTCGCCGAGGCTGTCCGCCGCCCCGATGGCCAGGACCGGCATCGGTAGCCGGTTCTTCACGAACTCGGCGTTGTCGACCATGTCGTGGCTCAGCTCACGGAAATAGGCGAAGCTCGCCCGCAGGTGGGCGGCGTCCGTCAGGCAGCGGGCCCATTCCCGCAGGCTCTCGTCGTCGATCCCCTCGGGGCGCACCGCCTGCGGCTTCATGAACCCGGTCACCCACGCCAGCTCCCGGCCCTCCACCAGGCCCTCGGGAAAGCCACTGCCCACATTGAACAGACCGAAGTTCCAGTGGCCCGGGCCGTGGGAGGTCAGCACGGGCATCCGGTAGATGGCCTCGTCCGGGATCACGGCCTCGGCGAACACCATGCGCTCCACGTCGTCCGGATGCTGCGCGGCGTACGAGTACGCCACCATCGCGCCGATGTCGTGGCCGATCAACCGGACCGAGTCGTCGAGGTCGAGCCGGCCGAGCAGGCCGTGGAGGTCACCGGCCAGCGTCTTCTTGTCGTAGCCGTCGGCCGGTGCGTCGCTGTCGCCGGCGCCGCGCATGTCCGGTGCCACCACGGTGTAGCTCTCGGCCAGCTCGGGCATCACCTTGCGCCACATGTACCAGGTCTGTGGATACCCGTGCAGGAGCACCAACGTGGGCCCGTCACCGCCGCGCACATAATTGATCTTCAGGCCGCCGACGTCGGTCGTCTGCTCACTGAACCCGTCGGGCGGGCGGCGCTGCGCCGTGCTACCCATGGTCGACTCCTCTCCATCACCTCACACGCGTGCCTCGCATTCCTTCGAAACTACTCGGGTCGCGGGACCCCTTCCGTTCTTCCGCGAGCTTTGCGCGACGTGCAAGCGGCGCGAAACCGATCTGAAGGCGCCGGCTGCCAGACTGGCCAATCGCGGGAACCGGCCCGGGACACGGCAAGCAAGCGGGGGGAAACGGGGAAATGAAACGTCCACAGGCACTCGGATTGCTGGCGGCCACGATGGTCACCCTCCTCACCACGGGTTGCGGGCTCGTCAGTGACGGGACCGGCCCGGCGGCCGAGCGCAAGACGCTCAAGGTCGGCGTCATGGTGGGCATCGACTGTTCCGGCGTGCAGCTCGCGCTCCAGAAGCGCCTCTTCGAGGAGGAAGGGCTCGTCGTCGAGCCCGAGACCGTCCAGAGTGGTGCGATCGCCATCCCGAAGCTGGCCGCCGGGGCGCTCGACTTCACCTTCGGCAACTGGGTGTCCTTCATGAAGGCGCAGGCGGCGGGCGCGGCCGACCTGAGGTTCATCAGCGAGTCGTACGTCGCGCCGCCGGACAGCAACTTCGCCCTCATCACCGGGCCGGGCTCGACGGTCACCGGCGTGCGGGACCTGGCCGGCAAGACGATCGCCGTCAACGCGAAGGGCAACATCAACGAGTTGCTCATCCGCGCCGTCCTCGAGGCCGGCGGGATCGACTTCAGCAGCGTCAAGCTGGTCGAGATGGGCTTCGCCGACATGGCCGGGGCGCTCGCGGCGAAGACCGTCGACGTGGCCGCCCTGCTCGATCCGTTCGTGGTCGACGCGCAGAAGACGATGGGCGCGAAGGTCGTGGTCGACCTCACCGGCGCGGGTCCGACGGCCGACTTCCCGATCGCCGGGTTCGCCACGACCGCGACGTTCGCGCAGGAGAACCCGGAGACCGTCGCCGCGATCCAGCGGGTGCTGCTCAAGGGCCAGCAGCTGTCCGCCGACCGGAAGAACGTGGAGGAGGCGCTGCCGAAGTACGCAAAGATGGACCCGGCGACGGCGGCCTCGGTGAAGATCGGGCAGTATCCGACCGCGATCGACCCGAAGCGCCTGCAGCGCGTGGCCGACCTGCTCGTGAGCTACGGAATGCTGCCGGCGAAGCTCGACGTGGCGCCCTTGGTGGTCCCCGTGCCGGCACCGCGCGACTGAGCGGATGTCCCGGCTGCTCAGAAGCGTCGTCGGAACGGTCGGCGTGCTCGCGTCCTGCGAGCTCGTCGGCCGCTCGGGCCTGGTGAACCCCGCGTACCTACCGCCGCCGTCGACCATCGGCCTGCGGCTGGTCGAACTGTTCAACGACCGCGGCTTCTCGCTCGACGTCGTGCAGTCCGTCCTCTCCTGGGGGCTGGCGCTGATCATCGCGGTGGCGCTCGCGGTGCCGGCCGGCATCGTGTTCGGCAGCCTGCCGCTGGTCCGCGCGGCCTTCAGCGTCGTCGTCGAGTTCCTGCGGCCGATCCCGTCGGTCGCGCTGATCCCGTTGGCCGTCGTCGCGATCAAGACCAACCCCGAGATGAAGATCTCGCTGGCCGTGTTCGGCGCGGTCTGGCCGATCCTGTTCAACACGATGCACGCGATGAACGACATCGAGCCGGTGCGGATCGACACCGCGCGGGCGTTCAACCTCAGCCGCGCCCGCACCCTGGTCGCGGTGAAGCTGCCGAGCATCACGCCGTTCGTCTTCACCGGCATCAGGATCTCCGCCGGCGTCGCGCTGATCCTGATCATCAGCACGGAGATCCTCGCCGGTGGCGGCACCGAGTCGACCGAGCTGTGGGAGCGGGGCGGGCTCGGCACCTTCATCGAGACCGCGAGCGGTGGTGGCGCCCGGATGGACCTCGCGATAGCGGGAACGTTCGTCGCCGGCGTCATCGGGGTGGTCGTCAACCTGGTCTTCACGTGGATCCAGCGGCGCTGGATCGGCTGGTCGGACGGGGAGCGCGCCCGATGAGGCCGGTCCGGCGCCGCGCCGCCGAGACCGGGGTGAAGTGGCTCGTGCTCGTGGCCTGCGTCGCGCTGTGGCAGGTGGCCGCGGCGTCGGCCGCGAACCCCTACTTCCCCACCCCGCGGGTCATCGGCTCGACGATGGCCGACCTCTGGCTGTCGGGGCCACCGTCGCACCTGTTCCTGACCGACGCGGTCGCCGTGGACGTCCTGCCGAGCCTGCTGCGGCTGCTCGCCGGCTTTCTCGTCGCCGGCGCGGCGGGCATCGGGCTGGGTCTGCTGCTCGGCCGGTCCGACCACGCGTCCGCCTACCTCGGCCCCACGCTCACGTTCCTCCGGTCGATCCCGCCACCCGCACTGCTTCCGGTGTTCTTCGTGCTGTTCCCGCTCGGCACGCCGATGCAGCTCGCCGTGATCGTCTTCGGGGTCGTCTGGCCGGTCCTGCTGAACACCATCGACGGCGCGCAGAACCTGGACGCGACGCTGGTCGAGACGACCAGGAGCATGCGGCTCTCCCGGCCCCGCTTCCTCGCGACCGTCGTGTTCCCGGCGGCCCTGCCGAAGATCTTCGCCGGGCTGCGCGTGAGCCTGTCCCTCGCCCTGATCCTGATGGTCATCTCCGAGCTGAAGGGCAGCTACGACGGCCTTGGCGCGCAGATGATCCTGGCACAGCGGAACTTCGACCTGCCGGCCATGTGGGCGGGGATCGTCCTGCTCGGTATGCTCGGCTATCTCCTGAACGCACTGCTGCTCGCCGCACAGCACCGGGTGGTCGGCTGGCACGCCAGGTCAATGAGCGCCACGGGAAGGTGACCGTCCATGTTGGATGTGTCCGGAATCGGCCACGCGTACGGCTCCGGGGCCGCGGCACACACCGCGCTCCGGGACGTCAGCTTCACCGTGCGGCAGGGTGAGATCGTCTGCATCGTCGGGCCGTCCGGCTGCGGCAAGTCGACGCTGCTGCGCGCGGTCTCGGGCCTGCTGCCGCCGTCCGCCGGCCAGTCCTGGCTGACGGGCGTCCCGATCAGGTCGGTGCCGGACGACCTGGCGTTCGTCTTCCAGGAGTACGGCAAGTCGTTGTTCCCGTGGCTCACGGTGCGCGGCAACGTCGCGTTCCCGCTCAAGGCGCGCCGCAGGTCGCGGCAGTCCCGCGACCGGGCCGTCGAGGACGCACTGAGCTCGGTCGGCCTCGCCGACGCGGCCGACAAGCACCCCTGGCAGTTGTCCGGCGGCATGCAGCAGCGGGTCGCGATCGCCCGCGCGCTGGCCTGCGAGCCGAGGTTGCTGCTCATGGACGAGCCGTTCGCCTCGGTGGACGCGCAGACCCGCGCCGATCTCGAGGACCTGCTGCTGCGCGTCCGGCGCGCGTACCGCACGACGGTCCTGCTCGTGACCCACGACATCGACGAGAGCGTGTACCTCGCGGACCGGGTGCTCGTGCTCTCCACCGCGCCGGGCACCGTCGTCGCCGACATCGACGTGACGCCCCTCGGCCCCGACCGCGACCAGATCACCACCAGGGAGAGCGACGGGTTCGTCCACCTGCGCGGTGAGGTGGCCCGCCTGCTCCGTTACGGCACGGACCGGCACGCTCCTCAGGAGGCGTGATCGAGCCCCACCGACGCCGCGTAGCCGGTGACGATCGCCTCGAGCTCGGCGCGGCTCGCGACCTCGTCGATGCGGGTGAACCCGTCGGGCGCCCGCTCGGCGACGAGGTCGATGACCCGCTCCGGGCCACCTCGGCGGTTGTCGTGCACGATCCTGGCCGTCGCCGGCAACCGCGCCGCCTCGTACGCCCGCAGGGCGGCGGCGACGTCGCCGGTCTCCGCCAGCAGCGGCGCGAGGCAGCGGGCGTCGAGGATGGCCTGGGCGGCACCGTTGGACCCCATCGGATACATGGGGTGCGCCGCGTCACCGAGCAGGGTCACCCGGCCGAAGGACCAGCGGGGAACCGGGTCCCGGTCGCACATCGGGAACTCGTGGCACTCCCCCGCCGTGCGTACGACGTCGGCGATGTCCACCATCGACAGGCGGAACTCCCGCTCGACGTGCGGCAGCACCTCGTCGAGCCGGCCGGGCCGGTTCCAGTCCTCGCGCCGCGGCGGCGGTTGCGAGCCGTCGCCGAGCTTGACGCAGACGGCCCAGTTGAGCAGCGGCGTCTCCGGCCCGTCGCGGTGCGAGATCGGGTAGAGCACCAGCTTGGCCCGGTCCAGGCCGCCGGCGACGATCATCGATCGGCCGGTGAGGAAGCGCGGATACGGCACCGCTCCCCGCCAGATCAGCACGCCGTTCCAGGACGGTGGCCCCTCGGCCGGATACAGCAGGCGGCGTACGGTCGAATGGATCCCGTCGGCCGCGACGAGTAGGTCGCCCCGGACCTCGGTGGTCGCACCGGAGCCGGCCACCGCGAAGGTGGCGGTGACGCCGTGCGCGGACTGCGCGACGTTCACGAGCCGGTGGCCCGGGTGGATGCGCTCCGCCCCGATGCGCTCCCGCGCCGCCGCGTGCAACACGCCCTGCAGCGCGCCGCGGTGGATCGAGAACTGCGGGACGTCGTGCCCGGCGGCCAGGCCGCGTGGCTCGCGCCAGATCTCCTGGCCCAGCCGGTTGGTGTAGATCAGCTCGTGGGTGCGGACCCCCACGGCGTCGAGGGCGTCGAGCAGCCCGAGCGCGGCGAGCTCGCGCGTGGCGTGCGGCAGGAGGTTGATCCCGACGCCGAGCTCGCGGATCTCGCGCGACTGCTCGAACACCTCGCACTCGACCCCGACCTCGTGCAGGCTCAACGCGGTCGCGAAACCGCCGATCCCACCCCCGATGACCAGTGCCCGCACGCCCGCACCTCCTGCCGCTCCGCGAAGTCTCGCACCGTCGGCTTTCATCTCGCCTTCGCGCCGTCAGCGGATCCAGCGGTAGCGGTGTTCGGGACGCCCGGTGCCGCCGTACCGGCGCCGGATCTCCGCCTTTCCGCTCTGCGCGAGGTATTCGAGGTAGCGGCGCGTGCTGACCCGCGAGAGCCCGGCCTGCTCCGCGCACTCCGCCGCGGACAGGTCGGTGCCGCTGTCGCGGAGCACGGAGACCACGAGGTCCGCGGTCGTCGGGTTCAGCCCCTTGGGCAGCGTCACGTCGGCCTGGCGCAGCGCGCCGAAGAGCCGGTCGACGTCGGTCTGCGCCGCCGCGTCCGGGCCGGCCGCGGAGAACCGCCGCAGCGCGGCCGCGTACCGCTCCAGGCTGGACCGCAGGGTGTCGAACGAGAACGGCTTGACCACGTAGTGCACGACGCCACCACGCAGCGCGCCGCGTACGGTCTGCGCGTCCCGGGCCGCCGTCACCACCAGCACGTCGACCGGGGTGTCCCGCTCCCGGAGGCGGCGCAACACCTCCAGCCCGGAGATGTCCGGCAGGTAGATGTCGAGCAGCACGAGGTCGGGGCCCAGCTCGTCGACCGCGGCGAGGGCGTCCTCGCCGGTGTGCGCCACCCCGACGACGTCGAACCCCGGCACCCGTTCCACCAGCCCGGTGTGCACCCGGGCCACCATGAAGTCGTCGTCGACGACCAGGACCCGGATCACGATGGGATCCGCGCCGTGAACGTCGAGCCGGTCACCCCGACGGATCCGCCGCGGCCGGCGCAGACCTTGGTCACCAGCGCGAGACCGAGGCCGCGGTGACCGTCCCCGCTCTTGGTGGTGAACCCGCCGCGGAACACCTGGTCGGCGAGATCCGCCGGCACACCCGCGCCGGAGTCGCGGACGGTGACGACCACGTCGGTGGCCTCGTGCCCGACGCTCACCTCCACGCTCCCGCCGGGCGACACGGCGTCGATGGCGTTGTCGACGAGGTTGCCCGTCACGGTGACCAGGTCGGCCGACAGCCGGTCGTCGAGGGGCGCGGGTATGCCGCTGTCGGCCGCCACGACCAGCGACACCTGCTGCTCGGCCGCGACGCTGGCCTTGGCGATGATCAACGCGGCCAGGGCCGGATCGGCGATCCGCGACTGCACCTCGTTGCTCAGGGTCTCCTGTGCCTCGCCGGCGCTGATGATGAAGTTCACGGCCTCCTCGTGCTGGCCCAGCTGGAGCAGCCCGGAGATGGTGTGCAGCCGGTTCGTGAACTCGTGCGCCTGCGCGCGCAGGGTGTCGGTGGCCGTGCGGCTCAGCGCCAGCTCCCGCTCCAAAGAGGACAGCTCGGTCTGGTCGCGCAGCGTCGTGACCGAGCCGACCGACGTGCCGCGCACGACCACCGGCATCCGGTTGAGCACCAGGACCCGGGCGTTCTGCACGACGACGGCATCCGGTTCGTCGATGCCGCCGGTGAGCAGGTCGGCCAGCGGCTCGCCGACGATCGCGCGCAGCGGCCGCCCGGTCGCGTCGGGCGGCAGCCCCAGCAGCCGGACCGCCTCGTCGTTGGCCAGCGTCACCCGGCCGGCGGTGTCCAGGCCCATCAGGCCCTCCTTGATCCCGTGCAGCATCGCCTCGCGGTGCTCGACCAGACCGGCGATCTCGCGCGGCTCCAACCCGAGCGTCTGCCGCTTGACCCGGCGGGCCAGCAGCAGGGAGCCGCCGACGCCCAGCACGGATCCGAGCAGAAGGTACGTCAGCAGGTCCGGCGTCGCGGCGGCGATCAGCTCCGGCCAGGAGGGGTACGCCTTGCCGGCGATCACGAGACCGAGGACGTGTGCGTCAGCCGGGTCCAGGATCGGCTCGTGCGCCACGAGGAACCGTGACCCGTCGTCGACCACCCCGAGCCAGCCCCGGCCGGCCAGCCCGGCGCTGTCGCCGAGCGGTGCGCGGCGGCCGCTGTCCGGGCCGGTGATCAGGGTCCCGCTCGCGTCGGTGAGCACGACGAACGACGAACCGGAGACGCTGCGCGCGGTCTCCGCCACGCCAGCCAGCGGCTCCTGCCAGATCGGGTCACCGACACCCTGGCGGACCGTCTCGTTGGCGGCGAGGTTCGCCGCGATCGACCGCAGCCGCCCGCCCTCCTCCCGGCGGAACGCGGCGGCCGACCCGGCCAGCGACACCGCGCCCACCGCCGCGGCGACCAGCAGGACGATGCCGAGCTGGAACAGCAGCAACTGCCGGGTCAGGGTGAGCTGCCAGCGCATAGGCCTGCTCCTGTCGGTGTGTTGCGCGAAGGGTACTCGCCGCGGATCGCGGCCGAAACGACCAAAAGTTCCTGTGCGTACACAAGCGTGACCCGCCGCATCGGGGTCCGGCATGGTGCGCGTAACACGCCCGCCATCCGTCAGCGACAGGAGCGTTACCCCATGATGCGCCGAAGGTTCCTTGGCATAGCGGTGACCGCGGTCGTCCTCGGCGCCGCCGGCTGCGCGGAGCAGTCCGTCGGCGGGAAGAACGACCAGGCCGCCGCCGCGTACCCGAGCAAGACGCTGCAGATCATGGCTCCCGCGGCCGCCGGCGGCGGCTGGGACACCACCGCCCGCTCCATGCAGAAGGCGTTGCAGGACGCGAACCTCCTCAACGGACAGTCGGCCGAGGTGCGCAACGTCAACGGCGCGGCCGGCACGATCGGGCTCGCCGAGCTCGTCAGCAGCCACTCGGGCAACGCGCACCAGCTCATGATCACGGGCCTGGTGATGGTCGGCGGCGTCGTCACCAACAAGTCGCAGGTCGACCTGACGAAGACGACGCCGATCGCCACCCTGACCTCCGAGTCGGAGGTCGTCGTCGTGCGCGCCGACTCGCCGTACAAGAGCCTCAAGGACCTGCTGGACGCGGCCAAGGCCGACCCCACCGCGGTGAAGTGGGGCGGCGGCTCGGCCGGCGGCACCGACCACATCCTGGTCGGGTTGCTGGCCAAGGCGGCCGGCGCCGACGCGAAGACGGTGGCCAAGCAGTACGTCGCGTACTCCGGCGGCGGCGAGGCCAAGGCGGCCCTGCTCTCCGGCGACATCTCGGTCGGCGTCTCCGGGGCGAGCGAGTTCGCCGACCTGGTCAAGGCCGGCGACCTGCGGGCCTTGGCGGTCTCCGGCGGGGCGCCGGAGGACGTCGGAGCGGGCTCGCCGACGGCGACGATCAAGGACGCCGGGTACGACGTGGAACTGCTCAACTGGCGCGGGGTCGTGGCGCCGCCCGGGATCAGCGAGGCCGACCGGACCGCGGTGATCGGCCTGGTGGACAAGCTGCACACCTCCGACGCGTGGATGCAGACGCTCACCGAGAAGAAGTGGCAGGACTTCTACAAGTCCGGCGACGAGGCGAAGGCGTACTTCGAGTCGGAGAGCACGCGGATCACGTCGGTCCTGGCCGAGATCGGCCTGGGCCAGTGACCGAGCCCGATCGCACGGAGGCGAGCCCGCTGGCCGGGCTCGCCGCCGGCGTGGTGCTGGTCGTGGCGGGGGTGGCGTTGTTCACGCGCGCGCTGGTCGCCGGCGCCGAGAACGGCATCACGCTGGGCGGGCCCACCACGGCGCCGATCGTCGTCACCGGACTCTGGGTGGTGGTGGCCGTCGCCTACCTCGGCACCCAGGTCGCCGCGTGGCGGCGGCGCGGGCAAGGCCCCATCGACCGACCGGCCTGGCGCGCGCCGCTGCTCCTGCTGGCGCTGCTGGTCGCGTACGCCGTCGTGCTCAAGTACACGGCGGTCGGCTACGTGCTCGCCACCCTCGCGTTCTACGTCGGCGCGGCCCAGTTGCTCTCGACCCGCCCGCTCCGCGAGGTGATCGTGCGCGACGCCATCGTCGGCGCCGTCCTGGCCCTGGGCATTTACCTGGCCTTCACCAAGCTCCTCGGCATCGTGCTGCCGGCGGGGGTGCTGCCGCTGTGAACGCGTTCGCCGACCTGATCGACGGCTTCGGCACGGTGCTGACACCGCAGAACCTGCTGTACGCCGCGATCGGCGTCACCGTCGGCACGCTGGTCGGCATGCTGCCGGGCATCGGGCCCGCGCTGACCATCGCGCTGCTGCTGCCGGTGGCCCTCGAGCTGGACGACCCGACGGGCACGCTCATCATGTTCGCCGGCATCTACTACGGCGCCATGTACGGCGGCTCCACCACCTCGATCCTGCTCAACACCCCCGGCGAGTCGGCGTCGGTGGCCACCTCGATCGAGGGCTACCAGATGGCCAAGCGCGGCCGGGCCCGCGCCGCGCTGGCCACGGCCGCGATCGGCTCGTTCGTCGCCGCGATCATCACGACCGTCCTGCTGACCTTCGTGACCGAGCCGATGGCCCGCCTGGCCGTCTCGTTCCGCGCCTCGGACTACTTCGCGTTGGCCCTGCTGGCTATGGTCACGGTCACCGCGGTCGTCGGGTCGTCCATCGTCCGCGGGCTGATGTCGCTCACCTTCGGGCTGTTCCTCGGCGTCGTCGGCATCGACGCGCTGACCGGCCAGGCCCGGTTCACCTTCGGCGTCGCCTCGATGCTCGACGGCATCGACGTCGTCGTCGTGATCGTCGGGCTGTTCGCGGTCGGTGAGACGCTGTTCATCGCCTCCCGGCTGCGTGACCTGCCGGAGAAGGCGGTCCCGCTCGAACCGGCCACCGGCTTCGCGTGGCTCTCCCGCGCCGACTGGAGCCGGTCGTGGCGGCCGTGGTTGCGCGGCACCGCACTCGGCTTCCCGTTCGGCGCGCTGCCGTCGGGCGGCGCCGAGCTGCCGACGTTCCTGTCCTACATGTACGAGAAACGGCGCGCCAGGAACAAGGACGAGTTCGGCCGTGGCGCGATCGAGGGCGTCGCCGGGCCCGAGGCCGCCAACAACGCGTCGTTCTCCGGCGTGCTCGTGCCGCTGCTGACGCTCGGCATCCCGACCTCGGCGACGGCAGCGGTCATGCTGGCGGCGTTCAGCTACTTCAACCTCTCCCCCGGCCCGCAGCTCCTGCAGAACCAGGGCACGCTCGTCTGGGCCCTGATCGCGTCGCTGTTCGTCGGCAACGTGCTGCTGCTCGCCCTCAACCTCCCGCTGATCCGGCTCTGGGTGAAGGTGCTGCGGATCCCCCGGCCGCTGCTCTACTCCGGGATCCTCGTGTTCGCCACGCTCGGCGTCTACGCCGTGTCCGGCAACATCGTCGACGTGCTGCTCGCGTACGCCATCGGTCTGATCGCCATGCTCATGCGGCACCTGGACTTCCCGGTCGCGCCCGCCATCCTCGGCCTCATCCTGGGGCCGCTGATGGAGACCCAGTTCCGGCGGGCACTGCTGCTCGCCGACGGCGACCTGTCGATCTTCGTCCGGCGGCCGCTCACCCTGGCGCTGCTGCTGCTCGCCGTGGCCGCCCTCGCCCTGCCCCACCTGCCCAGGCTGTTCCGCGGCCGGCGCGCGGACCGACTGGCGGTGGTCACGGGCGAGGACTGAGGATGTGCCTGTGCAGCGCCGAACGCTCCTCGCCGCGGCGGCCGCCGCGCTGCTTCCCGTGGCCGGGTGCCGCCGGGAGGCCGCGGCGCCGCTGCGGCTGATGGTGCCCAACGCGCCCGGCAGCGGCTATGACGTGACCGCGCGGGCGGTCGGCACGGCGCTCGAGGTGAGCGGGGTCGCGCGCGGCATCGAGATCTTCCACCTGCCCGGCGCCGGCGGGGCGGTCGGCCTGCAGCGTCTGGTCTACGAGCGGGGCAACGGCGACATGCTGATGCTCATGGGCCTCGGCCTGGTCGGTGCCCAGCACACGCTGCCCGGCTCGGCGACGCTCGCCGACGTCACGCCGATCGCGCGCCTGGTCGAGGAGCCGGAGGCGTTCGTGGTCACCCGCGACTCTCCTCTTCGGACGATGGCCGACCTCGTGGCGGCCTGGCGCGCCGCACCGGCGGACCTGGCGGTCGGCGGCGGCTCCACCACGGGCGGTCCCGACCATCTCGCGCCGATGCTGGTCGCGCGGGCGCTGGGCATACCGCCACCGCGGGTCCGCTACGTCCGCTACGACGGCGGTGGCACCCTGCTGGCCGCCGCGCTCGGCGGGCGGGTCGCAGTCGCGGTCTCCAGCCTCGGCGAGTACGTCCAGCAGATCGTCTCCGGCCAGCTCCGCGTGCTCGCCGTGACCGGCGCCGCCCGGACGCCGGGAGTGGACGCGCCCACGCTGCGCGAGGCCGGCGTCGACGTGGTCTTCGTCAACTGGCGCGGGCTGGTCGCACCGCCCGGCCTGGACACCACCGCCGAGCGGAAGCTGCTGGGCATCGCCGACGGCCTGCGCGCCTCGCCGGCCTGGCGCGACACCGTGGCGCGCAACCACTGGACGGACGCGTACCTGCGCGGTGCGGAGTTCGGCACGTTCCTGCGGGACGCGGACGCCCGCCGCTCGCGCACGCTGGCCGGTCTGGGCCTCAGCTAGCCGTCGGCGCGCGGTCGTCCAGCTCGTCCTCCCACTGTCGTCTCAGGACGGTGGGCACGTCGCCGTGCAGGGCCGCGCGGAACAGGTCCAGCTCCGCCGCGGTCAGCGGGAGCGCCGGGAAGGCGCGTCCGACCGCCTCCGCGAACGCCGAGCCACGTCGGGCCAGCGCCGGCGCGGCATCCACATAGGGTGAGATGTACGGCGCGACCAGGTCCCGCTGGGCCGGCGACCACAGACCGTCGGCCAGCGCCCGGAAGCGTCGGACGGAGACGTCGGCGTCGCCCGTCATCTCGGCCCAGGCCGCCGCCTTCGCCGCGGCTCGGGGGCGGGCGGCCAGTGCCGCCGCGGCGCCGAGATCCCCCGCGGCGGTGCCGTCCCGGAGCCGCTCCGCCTCGATCTCCGGCGCGTCGAGGTCGCCGAGCTCGGCCAGCCGCCGCACGGTCGCCCAGCGCAGCCCCGGGTCGAGCGCCAGCCCCTGGTCGGTCCGGCCCGTGGCCAGCCAGCGCCGCAGCAGCGCGGTGTCGCCCGTGGCCCGGGCCAGCCCCCGGGCCAGCGCCACCGCGCGCTGCTCGTCCTGCTCACCGTCGAGCGCACACGCGGCCGCGACCGTCTCCAGCGCCGCGCTCACCTCCTCCGGGCGCAGCACGCGGCGCACGAGGTGGTTCAGTGTCCGGTCGACGGCGGCGGTCACGAGGGTG
>NZ_JBFAIU010000168.1:0-16110 GCF_040654855.1 Asanoa sp. NPDC050611 | reverse complement strand
GCGGTCCGTGCTCGGCAGCCACTGCCGCGCCGCGGCCGTCGTGTCGGCATCGCGGCCCGTGCTCGGCAGCCACCGCCGCGTCGGTCGAGCTCAGGGGTGGAGCGTGGCGCCCTTGAAGATCTTGTCGACGTCCGCGCGCGGGCCGTGTACCGCGAGCCCGACCAGGTCGAGCTTGTCCGCCTGCACGGCCGCCACGGCCGCGCGGTTGTCGGCGTCGTTGCCCGTGGCGAACAGGTCCGCCGTGAACACCGCCGGTGTCAGGCCGCGGCGCAGCGCCCGCTCGCGGGCCGCGGTGAGCAGCGCGGCGTCGCCCGCGTAGACCATCACCGGCTGGCGGAACATGGGCAGGTACGGGGTGCCGTCCGCGTCCGCGTACGGCTGGCCGATCGTTTCGGGTCGCGTGCCGGCGATGCCACTGACCAGGAACGCCGTCACGTTCAGCCGCTGCCACACGGCCAGGTCGTCGCGGAGCAGCACAGCGATCTTCGTGTTGAACCTCATGCCTCCCAGCGTCTTGCCGCCGACACCCGGCGGTCTTGTACGTTTCTGACATGGACGGCCAGCGGCTGCGCGCATGGCGGCCCGCGGTGCCGGGGATCGCCGAGGTCCTGCACGCCCGGTTCGTCACCCACGCGTACCCGCTGCACACCCACGACGCCTGGACCCTGCTCGTCGTGGACGACGGCGCGATCCGCTACGACCTGGACCGGCACGGCCACGGCGCCGTCACCGACCAGGTCACCCTGTTGCCGCCCGATGTCCCGCACGACGGGCGCGCCGCCACCCCGGGCGGCTTCGTCAAGCGGGTCGTCTATCTCGACCCCGACGTGGTCGGCCGCGAGCTGACCGGCGCCGCCGTCGACCACCCGGCGCTGGCCGATCCCATGCTGCGCCGGCGGGTCGCCCAGTTGCACAGCGTGCTCGACGGGCCCGGCGACGAGTTGCAGGCCGAGAGCCGGCTGGCGCTCGTCGTGGACCGGATCCGGGGGCACCTCGGCGCCCCGGGCCAGCGCGACCCGGTCGCGCCGCGCCGGCTCGCTCGGGACCTGCGCGACCTGCTGGACGGCCACGTCACCACCGGCCTGACCCTCGACGACGCCGCCGCGCGGCTCGGCGCTCATCCCTCCCATCTGGTGCGCGCGTTCACCACGGAGTTCGGGTTGCCGCCGCACGCCTACCTCGTCGGGCGGCGGGTCGACAGGGCCCGCGCGCTGCTGCTGGCCGGCCAACCGGCGGCGGGCGTCGCGGCCGACGCCGGTTTCTACGACCAGGCGCACCTGACCCGCACGTTCCGTCGATACCTCGGCCCGCGCATCCGCCCTCTACCGCGGAGCGCGGGGTTTCGTATGCCCGTCATCGCGTGGCCCGCCTGAGGCCGCGGCCGTGGTCCGCCGGTTGGACCTGCGTTACGGGCGCGCCCGAGGGCCGACGGCAGGCGTGCCCCCGATGGCGGCGCGAGCGGCCGCAACGACGTCTGGTTCGCGCGAGGTCTTGGGAGACGACCCCCCACCGCGCGGTTCTCTTTCTCAATGGAGCCGGCTGATCGGCTCCTACTCAACGTTGGTCGCCGGCGGGCCGGCACGGTGCGAAATTGGCGTGCGCATCGCGGTTTCCCGCGGCGTGGCCCGCTCGCTGACGCGCTGATCGAGTCGAGTGACCGCGTCGTTGAGGTCGGTGAAACCAGTTGATCAATTGGCCGACGGCCGGTGACACGGCATCGCTGGGCCCCGACGTTGACCCGGCTGATGGAGCCGGACGGCGTCGCTGGGGTTGGCCAGGCGAGCTGATCAAGGACATGCGGGCCTTGGGCATGTGCATCGCGGTGGCTATTTCTGCGGCCTAGACGTTGACTCGGTTGATGGAGCCGGACGGCGTCGCCGGTGTTGGCCAGGCGAGCTGATCAAGGACATGCGGGCCATGGGCATGCGCATCACGGTCGCCCTTCCAGCGGCCTAGACGTTGACCCGGCTAATGGAGCCGGACGGTGTCGCCTGGAGCGGCCGAGCCGATCAAGGGCTGACTGCCCCTAGGACGCAGCCGTGCCGGTCCTTGCCGAAATCGGGTCGCTGCGCGCGAGGCGCTTCCGGCCGTCTTCGGCCACGGTCGGAGGAGCGGCGGTAGGCGGCCGGGATGTCGCCGCGGCTGGCCACCGCGCAACTGACCCCGACCAGCGGCTTTCGGCGTGCGACACGATCTGGAGCCCCGGTGCGCGCGCCGTCACCGGCTTGCCTGGTGGGCAAGGCCCGTGTTTCGCGGACCTGGCAGCGAAGCGGAGCGAGCGATGTCTGGCGGGAGCGACGGTCGTGCCCACCCACGGACCCGAGCCCCGCCCTAGAATTGGATCTTCGTCTACGTCATGCTCACCGTCACAGCGTCGGCGAGTCCGCAAGTCCGCCCCACCTGCGGGTATATGTTCGGGTTTGGTCGGTCGGTTCGCCGGCTAAACGGGCATTCCTGGCGGCTCGCGGGTGACGTAACACGGCAGAAACTTTTGCGACACGCTCGGGCAACGGCCCCGCCATAGCGTCGCTGCCAGCCTTGCCGAAGACAGACGGCCCACGAGAAGCCGCTACGAGAGCGACGTGCCAGGAGGACGTGTTGTTCGCCAATCCCGAGGAACTCCTGCGATACCTCAAGGACGAGGACGTGAAGTTCGTCGACGTCCGGTTCTGCGACCTGCCCGGCGTGATGCAGCACTTCAACGCCCCGGTCGAGTCCATCGACGACGATATCTTCACCGCCGGCCTCGCGTTCGACGGTTCGTCGATCCGTGGTTTCCAGCAGATCCACGAGTCCGACATGCTGCTGCTGCCGGACGTGGCTTCCGCGTTCATCGACCCGTTCCGGGCGCAGAAGACGCTCGCGCTGAACTTCTTCATCCACGACCCGTTCACCCGCGAGCCCTACTCGCGTGACCCGCGCAACGTGGCGAAGAAGGCCGAGGCCTACCTGGCGGCCAGCGGCATCGCCGACACCGCCTACTTCGGGCCCGAGGCCGAGTTCTACATCTTCGACTCGATCCGCCACGAGACCAGTGCGCACCAGGCCTTCTACTACATCGACTCGATCGAGGGCGCCTGGAACACCGGTCGCGAGGAGGCGGGCGGCAACCGCGGTTACAAGACCCCGTACAAGGGTGGCTACTTCCCGGTGCCGCCGGTCGACCACTACGCCGACCTGCGTGACCTGATCGTGCGCAACCTCGTCGACTCCGGCTTCACCGTCGAGCGGTCGCACCACGAGGTCGGCACCGCCGGGCAGGCCGAGATCAACTACAAGTTCTCGACGCTGCTGCACGCGGGTGACCAGCTGCAGCTGTTCAAGTACATCGTCAAGAACACCGCGTGGGCCGCCGGCAAGACCGCCACGTTCATGCCCAAGCCGCTGTTCGGTGACAACGGCTCCGGCATGCACACGCACCAGAGCCTCTGGCTGAACGGCGAGCCGCTGTTCTACGACGAGACCGGGTACGCGGGTCTCTCCGACACGGCCCGCTGGTACATCGGCGGCCTGCTGCACCACGCCCCGTCGCTGCTGGCGTTCACGAACCCGACCGTCAACTCGTACCGCCGCCTCGTGCCCGGCTTCGAGGCCCCGGTCAACCTGGTGTACTCGCAGCGCAACCGCTCCGCCTGCACCCGCATCCCGGTGACGGGCAGCAACGCCAAGGCCAAGCGCGTCGAGTTCCGCGTGCCGGACCCGTCGGCCAACGTCTACCTCGCCTTCTCGGCGATGCTGATGGCCGGCCTCGACGGCATCAAGAGCAAGATCGAGCCGCCGGAGCCGATCGACAAGGACCTCTACGACCTGCCGCCGGAGGAGTTCAGCTCCGTCAAGCAGGTCCCGGGCTCGTTGCCGGAGGTCCTCAACTCGCTCGAAGCCGACCACGACTTCCTGCTCGAGGGCGGCGTCTTCACGCCGGACCTGATCTCGACGTGGATCGACTACAAGCGCGAGCACGAGGTCGACCCGGTCCGCCTGCGGCCGACCCCGCACGAGTTCGCGATGTACTTCGACGTCTGACATCTGCCGCGTCAAACGAGCCGCCGACCGTCCTCAGGGAACGGTCGGCGGTTCGCTTTTTTCTGCCCGGGTCCGTCGGCGGCGCGGCCGTTGCTCCCGCCGGGGAGCGCTCCGCTACGCTCCGCTGCCAGGCCCGCGGTTGGTCGCGGTCAGACCGGGAAGGGGAGGGCATGGCGGGCGGTGCGGAACGGTGGGTGCGGCGCGCGGCCGAGGCCGGTGACAGCGACGCGATGGCCGCCGTGGGCCAGATCCTGCAGGACCGCTGGGACCTGACCGAGGCCGAGGAGTGGTACCAGCGCGCCGCCGACGCCGGCCACGTCGGTGCGATGGTCAATCTCGGCGTGCTGCTCACGATGCGGGGCGAGGTGGCCGAGGCCGAGCGCTGGTACCACCGCTCCGCCGAAGCCGGTGACACCGACGCGATGATCAATCTCGCGGGGCTCCTGGCCGATCGCGAGGACCGGGCCGGCGCCGAGCACTGGCTGCGCCGGGCCGCGGACGCCGGCGAGAGCGACGCCATGGTGAACCTGGGTCTGCTGGCGGCAGGTGACGGCGACGGGGCCGCCGCACGACGGTGGTACCAACAGGCAGCCGACGCGGGCGACGCCGCCGGCATGCTCAACCTGGGCGTTCTGGCCGAGCAGCACGGCGACCTGGCGGCGGCGCAGGAGTGGTACGAACGCGCCGCCGAGGCCGGGGACCACCGCGCCCGGATGAACCTGGGCAACCTCCGCGGCCGCCGCGACGACTCCTGACGCGGTGCACGCGTCCCCCTAGACTCGCCGCGTGGGCATCTTCTCCAAAAAGGACGACTGGCGGCCGCCGCGGCCGCCGGACTGTGCCTGCCGGGAGCATCTCGACGACGTGCTGACGGAGATCGTCCCGAACCGGGACTGGGACGAGGACCCCACGGTCGCCGAACTGCTGGACACCGGGTCGCTCGGGGTGAAGCCCATGGCCCGCGGGGAGCGGTTCGCGGCTCCCGTCGACGAGGAGCGGAACGAGTCGACGGTGGGACCGCTGCACTGGGTGCTGTGGGCCGCCGACGAGATCTACGGCTGTTACGACGACGACGCCGAGCTGCCGGTCGACCGGTCGATCGCCAACCAGCCGGGCGTGGACGTGGTCGAGTGGTTCGACCGCGAGGAGTTCTGGATCGGCGCACCCGACCTCTGCGAGAGCGGCCTGCTCGCCGCGGTCGCCCGGGCGCTGCAGGACCCCCGGGTCCGCGTCAGGAGAAACGGCTGAAACGGCGCGCGCACCGCCCGTACAAGGAGAAACTGTGTCCGACGACGGGGGAACCGCGATGCGCATGCTCATGACCGTCCAGATGGACACCGAGGCCTCCACCAGGGCCATCCACGACGGCAGCCTTGGCCAGCTCGTGGACTCGACAATGGAGCGGATCACTCCCGAGGCGGTCTACTTCGCTACCCGGGACGGTGTCCGGACGATGTACGTGGTCTTCGACCTGGACGAGCCGGTACGGATGATCGAGATCGCTGAGCCGCTCTTCGCGGGCCTGCAGGCGAGGATCGACTTCACACCGGCCCTGACACCCGACGACGTGCGCCAGGGCATCGAGCCGATCGCCAAGCGCTGACGGCTCTGGTCCGCCGTGCGCGGAGGGTCTAACCTGCGACGATGGTGGACGAGTTCGCGCGGGCCCTCCGGCTGATGCGTCGCCGCGACCCGCGGCTGGCCGAAGAGGGCTTCCAGCGGCTGCGGGCGATCGCCGCCGACCATGTCGACCGGCTGGCCGACGAGTTCCGGCGGGAACCCGACCACGACCTGCGCTGCCGGCTCCTCGAGCTGATCGGCGAGGCACGCTCGCCGCGGGCCTTCGACCTGCTGGTCGGCCAGCTCCGCGGCGGCGACGAGGCGTTGCGCGACTGTGCCGAACGCGGCCTGCGCCTCCTCGACACCGCGGAGGCGCGGACCGTGCTCGGCTAAGAGATCAAGCGGCCGGCGTACGCGCGGCCAGGGCCTGCTGGTAGAGCCGTCCCGCGCGGTAGCTCGAGCGGACCAGCGGGCCGCTCATCACGCCCGCGAAGCCGATCTGCTCCGCCTCCTGGGCCAGCTCGACGAACTCCTCCGGCTTCACCCAGCGCTCGACCGGGTGGTGGCGCGGCGACGGGCGCAGATACTGCGTGATCGTCACCAGCTCGCAGCCCGCCTCGTGGAGGTCGCGCAGCGCCTGGGTGATCTCCGACCGCTCCTCGCCCATGCCGAGGATCAGGTTGGACTTCGTCACCAGGCCGAAGGCGCGCGCCTGCGTCAGGACGTCCAGCGACCGCTCGTACCGGAAACCGGGCCTGATCCGCTTGAAGATCCGGGGGACCGTCTCCAGGTTGTGCGCCAGCACCTCGGGCCGCGACTCGAAAACCTGAGAGAGCAGCGCCGGCGTGCCGTTGAAGTCCGGGATGAGCAGCTCGACGCCGCAGCCCTCCTGGAGGGCGTGGATCTGGCGGACCGTCTCCGCGTAGAGCCAGGCGCCGCCGTCGGGGAGATCGTCGCGGGCCACGCCGGTGACCGTCGCGTAGCGCAGGCCCATCGTGGCGACCGACTCGGCGACCCGGCGGGGCTCGTCGGCGTCGAACTCGGCCGGCTTGCCCGTGTCGATCTGGCAGAAGTCGCAGCGCCGGGTGCACTGGTCGCCGCCGATCAGGAAGGTGGCCTCGCGGTCTTCCCAACACTCGTAGATGTTGGGACAGCCAGCCTCCTGGCACACGGTGTGCAAGCCTTCGCGCTGAACCAGACCGTGGAGCGAGGTGAACTCGGGGCCCATCTTGGCCTTGACCTTGATCCACGGTGGCTTGCGCTCGATCGGCGTCTCGGCGTTCCGCGCCTCGATGCGCAGGAGCCGGCGGCCTTCTGGAGCGATCGTCACGAATCCGAGCGTATCCCGGTGTTCATCCTTCCTACATACGGGGCGACACGGTTCACATGTGCGCGGTGCCTGTGACGCCGCTCACCGGCTTAATCGGTGGGGGTGGACGGTACCCTCAACCCCAACGGCACAGACGGAACCGAGTAGCGACCGATCACGCCGGCCGAGAGAGCCACCAGCTGCTGTGACGGTGGACCGGCGCCGCGTCGCGAAGACACTCCCGAGCCGAGCACGACAAATGAGGCTCTAGTGGGATAAATCCGACTAGAGCGAAGGTGTGGTGGCACCGCGAGGAACCCGCTCGCCCACACCTCCCGGGGATCGCGTTGCGACCGACGAGGAGGACCACCAATGCAACGCATCCTGTCCAGCCAGCTGCCCGCCCACGCCGGCCGCACCGTCACCGTCGCCGGCTGGGTTCATCGCCGCCGCGTGCTGAAAGCGGTCGCCTTCCTGATCCTGCGTGACCGGGCCGGCCTGGTGCAGATCGTCATCAACGACCCTGGACTGCGCGAACAGCTCGAGGAGCTGACGGAGGAGACTGTCGTCGAGGTCACCGGCCTGGTGACCATCAACAGCGCCGCGCCATTGGGCGTGGAGATCACCCAGCCGGTCGTACGCGCGCTGAGCGCGGCCGCCACCCCGCCCCCGTTCGACCTCTACCGGCCGCTGCTCACGGCCACCCTGCCGACCCAGCTCGACCACGCGTCGGTGGCCCTGCGGCACGCGACCCGACGCCGGGCGGTCACGGCGGCGGCCGCCGCTGCCGAGGGGTTCCGGGCGACCCTCGACGAACGCGGCTTCACGGAGATCTTCACGCCCAAGATCGTCGCCTCGGCCACCGAGGGCGGGGCCAACGTCTTCGGCATCGACTACTTCGGTAGCCGCGCCTTCCTCGCCCAGAGCCCGCAGTTCTACAAGCAGCTCATGGTCGGGGTCTTCGAGCAGGTCTACGAGGTCGGCCCGGTGTTCCGCGCCGAGCCGCACGACACCGCGCGGCATCTGGCCCAGTACACGTCGCTCGACGTCGAGCTCGGCTTCATCGACGACCACCGCGACGTGATGGCCGTGCTGCGCGACGTCGTGGCCGGCATGACCGACGCGGTCGCCGAGCGGCTGCCAGGCGTCAAGATGCCGGACGTGCCCGCCGAGATCCCGGCCGTCCACTTCACGACCGCGTTGGAGATCGCCGGCGCGCCGGACGACGAGCCCGACCTGGCCCCCGCCCACGAGCGGGCGCTGGGCGAGTGGGCGCTGCGGGAGCACGGCTCGGACTTCCTCTTCGTGACCGGCTACCCGATGCGCAAGAGGCCGTTCTACACGCATCCCGAACCGGGACGCCCGACCCACTCGAACTCGTTCGACCTGCTGTTCCGTGGTCTGGAGATGGTCACCGGCGGGCAGCGGCTGCACGAGTACGCCGACTACGTGGCCGCGTTGAAGGGCGACCTGACCGGTGTCGAGACCTACGTCGAGGCGTTCCGGCACGGCATGCCACCGCACGGCGGTTTCGCCATCGGCCTCGAGCGCTTCGTGGCGCGTCTACTCGGCGCGACGAACGTCCGCGAGGTCGCCGTGTTCCCGCGCGACCTGCACCGCCTGACGCCGTGATCGGAGAGAGCCCCTTCCTCCGGTGGGGAAGGGGCCCTTCTTCGCGTGAACCGGATCGCTTGATCGTTCCGATGAAGAGGGTATGAGGACACCACTGAGACCACGGTCCGCAGCAGCGGCGCGCGGCGGGCCTGTCCGTTCGCCTGACGTCAGCCCAGGAGGGTCGGCAGGCGGCGCTCGACGATCGGCAGCACGTCGTCCACCGTGACCTGGCGGCCGAGCTCGGCCGTCAGCGACGTGGTCGTCGCGTCGCGGATGCCGCAGGCGACGATGTGGTCGTAGGCGGCCAGGTCGCAGTCCGCGTTGATCGAGAAGCCGTGCTGGGTGACGCCCCGCGAGACCCGGATGCCGATCGCGGCGACCTTGCGGGCCGGGCCGCGGTCGTCGGCGGGCACCCAGACGCCGCTGCGGCCCTCGATGCGGTCCGTGGCCAGGCCCAGTTCGGCGCAGGTGTCGATGAGCATCTGCTCCGTGCGCCGCACGTAGGCGACCACGTCGATCGGAGCGGGCAGTCGCAGGATCGGGTAGCCGACGAGCTGACCGGGGCCGTGCCACGTGATCTTGCCGCCGCGGTCCACGTCGATCACCGGGCTGCCGTCGGTCGGGCGGTCCCAGGGCTCGGTGCGCTTGCCGGCCGTGTAGACGTACGGGTGTTCCAGGAGCAGCACCGTGTCCGGGGTGAGGCCGTTGGCCACCTCTTCGTGGAGGCGACGCTGCTCGTCCCAGGCCGCCAGGTAGTCGATCGTGCCGAGGCGGCGGGCGTGAAGCTTGGGAAGCACGCTGGTCACAACCGAACTCTAGCCCGCACCGGGCGGCACAGCCCCGGGACATGATTCGCGTCATGCCGAGCGTCAGCGGTACGGGTCGGTGATCTCGCGCAGCTTGGCCAGCGTGTCCCGCAGCGCAGCGGTCTCCGCCGCCCCGAGGTGGGCCGCCCACTCCGCCTCCACCTCGGCGACGACGGCGGCCGCCACCGGGACCGCCCGCGCGCCCCGCGCCGCCACCCGCACGAGCCGCGCCCGCCCGTCGGCGGGGTCGACCACCCGTTCGACGTACCCGGCCCGCTCCAGACCGTCGACCAGGAAACCGGCTGTCTGCTTCGTCACCTGCGCCCGCTCCGCGAGATCGGTCAGCCGCGTCCCGCCCGGGTCGATCCGCTGGAACACCCGCGCCTGCGCGGGCGTGACGTCGTCGAACCCCGCCGACCGCAGCGCCGCGAAGACCCGGTTCTCCATCGCCCGGTACGGGATGAACAGCAGCAGACCCAGGTTCACCGGCCGGCACCTCCTTGACGATAGTCAGAGAATCTGACCTAATTTGATAAGAGCCTCTGACTAAGTTAGCGGGTGGCGCCGATGGACCGCGAGACGAGCTGGCAGGTGATCGCCGAGCAGCGGCTGGCCCTGGCCGACCTGCTCGCCGGGCTCAGCCCGGCCGAGTGGGAGAAGCCGTCCCTCTGCGCGCGGTGGCGGGTCCGCGACGTGGCCGCCCACATCGCGATGACGCCCCGGCCGCCGGGGCCGGCAGTCCTCGCCCGGGCGGCCCTCAAGGCGCGGGGGAGCTTCGACCGCCTCAACCACGACCTGGCCGTCGCGTACGCGACCGAACGCACCACCGACGACCTGGTCAACGAACTCCGCACGCACGCGACCGAGCGGAAGCTCCCGCTGGTCACCAACTACCGCAACGTGCTGCTCGACGTCCTGATCCACCTGCAGGACGTGGCCATCCCGCTCGGCCACCGGGCGCCGATGCCCACCGACGCCGCCCGCGCCGCCGCCACCCGCATGTGGGAGATGGGCTGGCCGTTCCACGCCCGGCGCCGGATGCGCGGCTACCGCCTCGTGGCCACCGACGCCGACTGGTCCGCCGGCGCCGGCCAGGAGGTCCAGGAACCGATCGCGACCCTCCTCCTGCGCATGAGCGGACGGCTCACTTGATCCGCCACACCCAGGCGTCGTCGATCCGTTCGCCCTGGCCGAGCAACTGCCGCGTCGCCATCAGCAGCGCGTCGTGCTGCACCGGCCACTTCGCCCCGTGGATCCGGTCGGCCAGCACCACCGCGTCGACCTGCCAGTACGCCAGATCGGCGCGCGCCTGGGCCTGCTCCGCCGGCCCGATCGGCGGCACCACGCCGGTCCGCGCCACCTCGTAGAGCATCCCGTCCATGTAGCGCGGCACCGGACCGATCCGCCCGCGCCCGTCCGGCCCGCCCGGCCCCAGGTAGAAGCCCGAGACCAGGTGGAACTCGCCCTGCCCGTGCGTCCACGCGTACGCCTGCCAGCGCTGCCCGTCCGCCACCGTGTCCAGCGTGAACGGCACCGTGGCCAGGACCCCGCCCGGCGGCACCACCGACGTCCACGCCCCGGACGTGACGAACGCCGGGATCGGCTCCCGCGCCACCGTCAGCAGGTTGACCGGCAGCAGTGGCACCAGCGCGACCGCGAACGCCGCCGGCCAGACCCGACCCCGTGGTCGGGCGTCGACCAGCAGCGCCAGCAGCAGCCCGACGATCGGGGTGACCACCAGGGCCAGCCGTTGTGGCAACGCCGCGTTGAACACGGGCAGCGGGTTCAGCAGCGCGTACGGCAGCGGAACGTCGGTGTAGTTCTTGAAGATCTTGACCGCCGGCCCCCAGGACAGCACCGCGAACACCAGCGCGGTCACCCCGAGCGCCCGCAGCGTGGCGCGGCGGCCCGGCGCGGCGACCCGCCACAGGTACCAGAACGCGGCGATCGCGAGCAGCACCAGCGGCAGCCCGAAGAACGAGTTCTCCTCGGTCTCGTTCGGCGCCAGCGAGGTGTCCAGGCCGAGCACACCGGCCAGCGAGCGCTGCGGGAACGCGAAGTAACCCGCGACGTCCTCGCTGTGCACCCGCGCGTCGAACCCGGTGCCATGGAACCGCTGCGGACCCAGGAAATGCATCCAGATGGGGTACGACAGCAGCGCCCCCGCCACGACGGCCGTGACACCGAGCCCGCGCAGGACGCCCGGCAGCGCCGCCCGCGCCTCGGCCCGGGTCGTGCGCGACAGGGACCACACGCCGAGGAAGACGAACAGGGCCAGCGCGATGAAGAAGAGCCCCTCGGCGGCGATCGAGAACGCGACCGCGACCAGCACACCGAGCAGCAACCCGTCGCGCAGCCACCGCCCGTCCCGGAGCCGGATCACGCGCCAGACCACGATCGGCACCAGCCAGCCAGCGGTCCAGTTCAGGTGCGCGTTGGCGTGCGAGACCATGCTCGGCGCGAACGCGATGAACAGCGCGCCGGTCGCGGCGGCCAGGGGCGAGCGGACCAGGTGGCGGGAGAGCAGCCAGAACCAGGCGTACGCGGTGGCGACCAGGTTGAGCGTCAGGATCACGAGGAACGTGACCGGTGCGCAGACGAGGAAGGTGAGCGGCGCGAACAGCACGGCGTACACCGTGATCGACGTGTTGACGGCCAGGTTGGCACCGTCGGGGAAGCCGATCAGGTGGGTGAAGAACGGGTTCTCCCCGTGCGTGATCGCCCGCGCGCCGTAGGAGAGCAGCCACTCGAACAGGGCCTGGTCGCTGGAGTTGACCTTGATGGCCCGGCCGTTCGGGTCGATCCACAGGCCGCTGGTCACCCAGACCGCGACCACCAGCGCGATGCCCGTGACCAGCAGATCCGTGCGCCGGCGACGGGCGCGCGCGGGCGCCGCGGGTGCGACGTCAGGGGGAGCGGGGGACGCGATCGACACGGGCGGAGGCTACCAATGGGGACGACACGCCCAGAAAGCGCCCGTTGCTTGCGGTCTTATTGAAAATGACATCCAATGCCAAGCATGAAAATCGCCTTCGTCGGAAAGGGCGGCAGCGGCAAGACGACCTTGGCCGCCCTGCTCGCCCGCCACCTGGCCGCCGCGCCGGACCGTCCGCCGCTGCTGGCCATCGACGCGGACATCAACCAGCACCTGGCCGCGGCCCTGGGCCAGGACGCGCCTCTCCCGGCGCTGGGCGACCACCTCGACGAGATCAAGGAGTACCTGCGCGGCGACAACCCGCGGATCTCGTCGGCCGCCGCGATGGTCAAGACCACCCCGCCTGGTCGCGGCTCGCGGTTGCTCACGATCGCCGGGACCAATCCGGTGTACGAGGCGACCGTGCGCGAGGTCGGCGGCGTGCGGCTGGCCGTGACCGGCCCGTTCGCCGAGCGGGACCTGGGCGTCGCGTGCTACCACAGCAAGGTCGGCGCGGTCGAGTTGCTGCTCAACCACCTGGTCGACGGCCCGGGGGAGTACGCGCTGGTCGACATGACCGCCGGCGCCGACTCGTTCGCCTCAGGGCTGTTCACCCGCTTCGACGCCACGTTCCTCGTCTGCGAGCCGACCCTGCGCAGCGTCGGCGTCTACCGGCAGTACCTCGGCTACGCCGCGGACCACGGCGTCCGGGTGCACGTCGTCGGCAACAAGGTGACCGACGAGTCCGACGTGGACTTCCTCCGCTCGCACGTCGGCGCCGACCTGTTGACCTGGATCGGCCGCTCCGACTGGGTCCGCGCCGCCGAGCGCGGCCGGTTCCTGCCGCTGGACGCCCTCGAGCCCGCCAACCGGGCGGCCCTGGACCGGATCCGGGCGGCCGCCGACGCGGCGGAGAAGGACTGGCCGCGGTACGCCCGCCAGGCCGCCGAGTTCCACCGGCGCAACGCGGCCGCCTGGGCCGACGCGCGCACCGGCGAGAACCTCGCCGACCAGATCGACCCGGACTTCGTCCTGGGTGCCCAATTGATCCACTGAGGAGAGCCGATGTCCCTGACCGTTCCCGCCGACCTGCTGACCCGCGCCGAACAAGGGCCGGTCGACGACGCCGCGTTCGTCGACTGCGTGCGCGCCTCGCTGCCGTACGCCTGGGAGGTCGTCTCCGACGTCGCGTCCCGGGCGGGCGCCGACGTCGCCGAGCACGCCGTGCCACCGCCGAGCGAGGTCGAGCGCGGGCAGTTGCTGCGCGCGCTGGCGAGCGACTCGATCCGCGGCGCGCTGGAGCGCCACTTCGGCGTGAAGCTCGCCTTCCAGAACTGCCACCGGGTCGCCGCGTTCCCGCCGGCGGCCGTCGACAGCGAGGGCTACCGCGAGTTCGTGTCACCGCGGGCGCAGATCCGCAACCAGACCCCCGAACTCCGGGACTGTTAGGTACGCCACATCCAGGGTCGGCGATATGTGTGATCGTCGACCATGTCAGATCGATGGTCGCGAATCGTAGCCTCCTGGGAACCCGTCCCCTAGGAGGTCGTCGTGACCAGACGGATCCTGTCCCTCTGTGCCGCCGGCGCGGCGCTGGTCGTCGCGGCGGTGCTCGCGCTGGCCGCGCCCGCGCAGGCGGCACAGCTCACCGCGGTCAACGGTTTCGGGTCCAACCCCGGAAACCTGGCCATGTACGCGTACCGCCCCGACGGCCTGCCCAGCGGCGCGCCCGCCGTGGTGCTGCTGCACGGCTGCAGCCAGGACGCGAGCACCTACTTCACCAACAGCGGCTGGCGCACGTTCGCCGACCGGTGGCGCTTCGCGCTGATCGTGCCGCAGCAGAACAGCGGCAACAACGCGACGTCGTGCTTCAACTGGTTCGAGACCGGCGACATCAGCCGGGGTTCCGGTGAGGCGGCCTCGATCCGGAACATGGTCGGGTACGCCGTCGCCAACTACGGCACCGCGGCCAACCGCGTCTACGTCAGCGGGCTGTCGGCCGGCGGTGCGATGAGCGCGGTCATGCTGGCCACGTACCCGGACGTGTTCGCCGCCGGCTCGGTCGTCGCCGGTATCCCGTACCGCTGCGCGACCAGCATGGTCAACGCGTTCAGCTGCATGAACCCGGGCGTGGACAAGACGCCGGCCGCCTGGGGCGACCTGGTGCGGGGTGCCTTCCCCGGTTACACCGGGGCCCGGCCGAAGGTGGCCGTCTGGCACGGGACGTCGGACTTCACGGTCGCGACCGCGAACGCCAACGAGTCGCGTGACCAGTGGACCAACGTGCTGGGCGTCTCCGCCTCGCCGACCAGCACCGCGACCCTCGGCGGCGGGACCACGTTGGAGCGGTACGGCAACGACCAGGTGCGGGTCTACCGCGTCTCCGGGATGGGGCACGGCACGCCGGTCGACCCGGGCACCGCGGCCGACCAGTGCGGCACGGCCGCCGCGTACTTCCTGGACACCATCTGCTCGGCGTACCACGACGCGACGTTCTTCGGGTTGAACACCGGCGGGCCGACCACGCCGCCGACCTCGGGGCCGCCGACCACGCCTCCGCCGTCGTCCGGGCCCTGCGTGACCGCCACCAACTACGCGCACGTCGCCGCCGGACGGGCCTACCAGCAGCTCGGGTACGTCTACGCCCGCGGCTCCAACCAGGCGATGGGGCTCTACAACGTGTTCCAGACCAACGCGCTGCGGCAGACCGGCCCGGACTACTGGGTGGTGGGCTGCTGACGGCACAGCTTTACGCCGCGCGGTCCCGGTCCCTGGTGCCGGGGCCGCCGAAGCGGCTGCCGTAGGGCCGGCCGGACGCGTCCGGCGCGTGCACGATGCCACCGAGCACGGCGCCCTCGTAGCCCGCGAGGTCCGGCGGTGTCCAGCGCTCCACGTCGGCCCGCGCCGCGAACATGGCCTGGTCGAGCTGCTCGCGGGCGTGCGCGACGCGGGACGAGGGGTCGCGCACCGCGCCGAGCGACTCGCCGAGCGGCCCGGATACCGCCTCCAGCCGGCGCAGCCCGGCCACCGGGTCCGGCCGCGCCTCCGCCAGCTCGGTGGCCAGCGCCATGGCGGCCTCGTCGGCCCGCGTCACGTCGGCGGCCAGGCCGACCTTGTCGCCCCGGGCGTTGCCGGGCGGGCGGCCGGCCATCGCCAGCACCGCCTTGCCGGCCGCGACCTCGGCGTGCAGGTCGGCGAGCAGCTCGGCCGCGGCGTCCTCGGCGGTGGCCAGGTCGGCGGCGAACGCGTCGAGCGCGTCGAGCAGTGCCTCGGCCTGGCCGAGCGCCTGCTGCGCGGTGCGCAGGCCGGTCCGCCGGCCGTCCTGCTCGAGCTCGGCGCTGGCGAACTCGATCCGGGCCCCGGCCTGGGTCAGGTTGTCGGCGATCGGGCGCAGCGCGCTGTCCGCGTACGCCGCCGTCAGCTCCTTCCAGGTCGTCCCCGCGACCGTGAGCCGGGCGCGGGCCTCGTCGCGGCGGACCGTGAGCCGGCTGGCCAGGCGGGCCTCCTCGCCGGCCCGCAGCAGCTCGAACGGCTCGGCCCGGGCGTCCAGGCGCTGGTTGGCGGCGGCGCAGTGCTCGACGATCGCGCGCAGCGCGCGGCGGCGGCTGAACTCATCCTCCGGCTCGTGGTCGTCGAGGTGCTGCCGGACCCGGAAGGCTTCCGAGAGGTCGGCGCGGGCGGCGGTCACCGCCTCGACGAAGCCGACGGTCGCGTCCCGGCCGTGCTGGGCCTGTGCGAAAGCCAGTTCCTGCTCGCTCGTGCAGAGGGCGTTGTCGGCGGCGACCAGAGCCGCGTCCGCCTGCGTGAGCCGGCGGGGCGTAGGGAGGTCGCCGCCGTGATCCAGGGTGTCGGCGTGGGGGTGCGGTCGGGCTGGTTGGGGGGGT
>NZ_JBFAIU010000167.1:15320-16181 GCF_040654855.1 Asanoa sp. NPDC050611 | reverse complement strand
AGGGTCATCGCCATGCCCGGACCCGTCGGCCGCCCCGCGGAGAGCGTCAGCCCGGACGTCGGCCGTCGGTGAGGTGCGCGGCGACCCGGGCGGCCAGCCGCTCGCGGCCGATCAGCGGGGTCAGCGGCACGGGCAGCGTCACCCGCGCGGGCACGGCCGCCGGCGGCGGTGCCGGGCACGGCTCCGGCCGCTCCCACCACGTGGCCAGCCCGCCCGAGCGGACCAGCGCGGCGATCTCACCGAGCCGCCGCCCGGGTTCGACGCCGAGGTTGTCGGCGACGGCGAGCACCGCCCGGTCGTAGACCTCGGCCGCCGCGCGCCGCCCGCGGGCGAACGCGGTGGCGGTCAGCAGCAGCTCCCAGAGCCGCTCGCGGAGCGGATGGCGGGCCAGCGCGCGTTCCAGGTCGGCGACCGCCTCCTCGGCGGCGGCGACCGCGGCCGTGCCCGCGGCGACCGCGTGCGCGTCGGCGGCCGGCGCACCGGCGGCGGTGAGCGCGACCGCGACCCGGCGCAGCAGGCACTCCCAGCGGTCCTCGATCGCGGCGGCCCGCATCTGCACGAGCCGGGTGCGCTCGGCCTGCACCCAGCCGAGCGGGTTGACCACCGTGCCGTCCAGCGGGTCACGGTCGAGGTCGACCTGCCAGAGCCGCAGCGCGGTGGCGAACAGGGTGGACGCGCCGGCCCAGTCGTCGTCGGCCATCAGCTCGCGGGCCCGGCGCAGCAGGTGGCCGAACCGGGTCGCGTCGACGGCCCGCCCGGGCAGCCGGAGCACGAGCCCGTCCGGGCGGTTGCCGAGCACGTCGGGGCAGCCTGCTCGTGCAGGGCACCGCGGACACGCTCTTCCCGCTCTCCGAGGCGGAC